>JAYUHM010000020.1:0-7137 GCA_043766985.1 Polaromonas sp. | reverse complement strand
ATCATGGTCACGGTAGCAGCGCCGACCCTGGTGCAACTGGGCGTAGTGCCGCTGGTGGCGCACTTTTTCGTCTTCTACTACGGCGTGCTGGCCGACATTACCCCGCCTGTAGCACTGGCAGCCTACGCTGCGGCAGGCATGGCGGGCAGCGACCCGTTTAAAACCGGCAACATGGCCTTCCGGCTGGGCATGGCCAAGGCGCTGGTGCCCTTTGTGTTCGTTTTCTCGCCCAGCCTGCTCTTGGTGGCCAAAGGCTTTACCTGGTATGACTTTGCCGTCACCTTCACTGGCTGCATCCTGGGCATCACGGTGCTGGCTGCGGCGCTCTCTAAATTCTTCCTGGTGGAGATGAAACGATGGGAGCAACTGCTGTGCTACGCGGCCGCCCTGCTGCTGATAGCCCCGGGCCTTACGCCTACCCTCATAGGCGCGGCGATCACTGTGCCCATGCTGCTGCGCCAGATAGCCGCAAGAAAAACGCAAAAATTAGCAACTGCATAACGCCAAAAGACCTAATGCAGGCGCTTCATGCCATAATACGGCCTGACAGGAAACGTGACCGAGTGGCCGAAGGTGCTCCCCTGCTCAGGGAGTATGGGGTGTAGAGCCTCATCGAGGGTTCGAATCCCTCCGTTTCCGCCAAACAGCGCTTAACAAGCGACAAAAAAGCCACCCTCGGGTGGCTTTTTTGTCGCCTGCTTTTTGAGTTAAGCCGACAAATTCAACAACCGGCGCGCGTTGTCGCCCAAAATGGCGGCCCGGTCGGCGTTGCTGAGGCTAGGTGTGTTCAGAACGTGGTCTACCGGGTGATCCTCCCACGGGATGGGGTGGTCAGTGCCGATCACCACTTGGCTGGCGCCTACTTGGGCCACCAGGTGGCGCAGGGCTTCGGGGGTAAAGACCAAGGCGTCAAAAAATAGCTGGTTCAAATATTCAGTGGGCTTTTTCTTAAGCACAATCGACGGGTCGCAGTTTTGTGGCGACACAAAACAGCTATGGTCGGAGCGCGGCGCATAGGACGGCAGATAGCCACCGCCGTGGGCAGCGACTATTTTAAGCTTGGGGAACTTGTCCAGCGTGCCTTCAAATATCAACTTTTGCAATGCGATGGTGGTGTCCAGCGGGTTGCCAATGGTGTTGGACAACCAGCCGTTGCCTTTAAAGCGCTTGGCCAGCTCGGGCGTGCTTTGCGGGTGAATAAACAATGTAGCGCCCAGTTCCTCGGCCTTGGCCCAAACGGGGTGAAACTGCGCTTCTGAAAAATCGGTTCCGCCCACGCTGCCGCCAATGGCTGCGCCCTTCAAACCTAGCTTGGTAATGGCGTATTCCAGCTCGCGTACGGCCAGCTCTGGAAACTGCAGCGACAGCGACGCAAAAGCGCCCAGGCGCTGTGGGTTGACGGCGCACAGCTCGGCCAGTTTTTCGTTTTGGATGCGCACGATGCGCTCGGTAATGGCGCGCTCGCGGCGGTACCAGAAGGGATTGATCGAGAGGATTTCCATGTCCACGCGCATGGCATCCATGGCGCGCAGACGCTCTTCCACCACGATGAAATGCTCTGGCACGCCCTTGACTGGCGGCATCACCGATTGGACGTCGGCCGCGGTCAGTAGCGCCAACGCCTCTTGCACAAAGCAGTGCGCATGCACGTCAATGGTTTTGACGCGCCTGCCGTCAATCATCACTGGGCCGCGCGGTGAGCGCGTCTCGGGCGCCGTGATCGGGTCGGACGGTGCTTTGGACCGGGCGGCATCCAGCACGTTGCAACCCGTAAGGGCTATGCCGGTAACGATGCCAGCGCCTTGGCGAAGCAGGTTTCTACGGGTGGAATCGGTCATGGTTTTGTCTCCTAATAATATTTATCGTCGTGGTGCGGCTAGTCTTCGGTTTCGGCTTCGGCTTATTCCAGCTTTATATTGGCGGCAGGGATGATGCGTTTCCAGCGGGCGATGTCTTTCAAATACATGTCGGTGAATTTTGGCGATGTGAGTGGTGCCAGTTGCGCGCCCGCCTTGGTCAAGCGCTCGCGCATGGCCGGGTCGTCCAGCAGCTTGAGCACACTGGCCGCTACAAATTCCGCAACCTCAGGCGGTGTGCCCGCTGGCAAAAACACGCCCTGCCAAAGCGTCATTTCATAGTCTTTGAGCGCCGCCTCTTGCATAGTGGGCAGCTCTGGCGCGCCAGAGAAGCGGGCGTTGCTGGTAACGGCCAGCGCGCGCAGGCGCCCGCCTTTGTACTGCGGCAAGCCCACGGGCATACCGGCAAAGTAAAAGTCAATCTGTCCGCCGATCACATCGGTAGCGGCCAGCGAACCGCTTTTGTACGGAATATGTACGGCCTGCACGCCAGACAGCACCTTAAACAACTCACCCGCCATATGGTCAGAGTTGCCAATGCCCGACGATGCAAAGTTGAGCTTGCCGGGCTTCTCTTTGGCACCCACTATCAGCTCAGCCACGCTCTTGTACGGCGAGTTGGGATGCACCACCAAGATGTGTGGGGTGGCTGTTACGCCAACAGTCGGCAGCAGGTCTTTTTGGCCATTGAAGGGCAGCTTTTCGTTGGCGGCTACGCTAATCGCCAAGCCGTTTTGTGCAAACAAAATGGTGTAGCCATCTACCGGGCTTTTGGCCACCAGGTCAGCCGCAATATTGCCTGCAGCCCCCGCCTTGTTGTCCACCACCACGGGCTGCTTCCACAGCTCTGCCAAGCCCTGCGCAATGATGCGCCCCACGATGTCGGTAGAGCTACCTGGGCCGTAGCCGATCACCATTTTGACGGCTCTATCGGGGTAGGCAGCAGCACTGCACAAGCCGGTAAAAGCGCCCAAAGCGGCCGTGGCAACAGTTAGTGCAAGTCTGCGCGAAATATGTGGGAATGCGGGCATGGGGTTTCCTGATGAAAGCAACTAATGGACGGAGCTTCGCGACACGCTTTTAAGCTCCATATTAAAAGTAAAACGGTTTTCCGGGTGTCTGGTGACGGTCACCTCAAACGGATCGCCATGGCTGTCAAAGTAGCGGCGCACAATGACCAAGCAAGAGGACCCGGCGGTTGCATCCAACGTCTTGGCGTGCTCACGCGATAGGGTTGAGGATGTGACTTCGATTTCAGCGCGGTCCATGCTGATGCCAAAGTGGCGTTCAATCTGCTCAAACACCATTTCGCGGGTGTGGTTCTTGAGCTTGGTAACGCGTGCAAATTTATTGAGTATGTAGATATCGGTCCAGGCCAGTGCCAGCTTGGATTGCTCGTCCCGCCGTACTGCACCAATGTGATACCACGACGACCCAATGGGCGCTTTTAGCGTGCTTTGCAGGGCAGCGTCGCATTCCACATAGCGTTCAATTTTGTTTTCACGGTAGGTGTTGCCTGGGTAGCGCAAGATATCGCGCAGGGTGTTGAAGTCTTGGCTGTAAACCCGCGGCTGGGTACACGAGATAACCTTGGACGCAGCCCCTTGGTGGCGCTCAATATAGCCGCGCTCCTGCAGAGTTTTGAGCGCGTGCCGCAGGGTATGGCGGCTAACTATGTTTTGCTCTGCCAACTCTTTTTCAGAGGGCAAATTAGTGCCCACTGGCCACTCCCCCGCACGAATGCGCTGGACGAGGGTTTCAGTCAAACGGCCATGCAGCGTTTTGGGCTGCGTGGCCGCATTGGCTTCATCAAGAGAGGCCATACATCTTTTTGCCAGCCACCGGCATCTGCGCCGTCAAAATATCGCCCGAGAGCGACTCGGTGATGTAGATGGTTTTATTGTCGGGGCCACCAAAGCACAGGTTGGCTAAATGGTGATGGTGCTTGTTTTCCGAGTGCACCAAGTGGGTGGGCAGCATGTTATTGTCAAAGCGCCAAATGCCTACACCCAAGTGGCACACCAGCAAGCCGTTTTCTGAATCCATCTCAATGCCATCTGGCCCTGCAGCACCGCCTGAGAGTTGAATCGCCACACCGGTTTTAGACACCGAGCCATCAGCCATCAGCGGCATGCGCCAGATTTGCTGCGAGCGCGTGGCTGCCACAAAGCAATGCTTTTCTTGTGTGTTGAGCGTGATGCCGTTCGGGCTGGGCACGTTGATCGCCAGACGGTCGAGCTGACCACCTTCGCGCAGCCGGAACACGCGCCCGGTCGGGTCGGCAATACCGGTTTGGCCCTGGTCGGTAAAGTACAAGTCGCCATTGCTGGCAAAGTGCAAATCGTTCAGCCCCTTAAAGCCCTCGCTGTACATGGTACCCAGTACGTTCTCGATCTTGCCCGTCTTGGTATCCAGCGACAGCAAGCCTTGTTTGTAGCAAGTGATGAAGGCACGGCCATCTTTGTGAAACTTCAATCCGTTAGGCCAGCCGTCGTACTGGGTGATCAGTTCCCACTCACCCTTGGGCGAGATGCGGAAGATGCGGCCAAAGGGAATGTCCACAAACCACAAGTTGCCATCGCGGTCAAACGACGGGCCTTCTAAAAAGCATTCCACCTCTGCGCCTTGGCGGTTCGGGTCAGACCAGCCCGAGCGCTGCTTCTTGCGAAACTTGGCCGGCATGGACATAAACACTTCGGCTTTGATCAGCTCTAGTTTTTGAAACGGATTAAACATGTGGCACTAACTCCTGAGGATGGATGAAAAATGGCAAGCTTGTACGGACATCTAATCGCAGCGCTGTCACCTATGTGAGGTACGGATGGTGGTCACAACATTTTAAGTGTAAGATAAATTTGCTGAATACACAAGATCAATTCATCAAAGCATCTTGTACGTATAAGTCAAAAACACCAAAGGAAAATGGTATGGCAAAAATAGTGGTGATCGGTACAGGCACGATGGCCGCAGGCATTGGCGCGGGTTTCATCAGTGCAGGAATGGACGTGGTTTTTTTAGGCCGAAGTGCGGACAAGGCTGCAAAATCATTGTTTGATGCACACCATATGGCCGTCGGTCTGGCCGCAGGTGCCGAACTGCTTCACCTGCCGGGCTCCACGGGGTTGATCGACAGTTGGAACGACTGGCAAGGTGTGGTGTGGGTGATTGAGACGATTGCCGAAGACTTTGAACTCAAGCGCCAGTTGTTTGCCTCGCTGGATGCGCGCGTGCCCGCAGGTGTGCCGATTGGCAGCAACAGTTCAGGATTTCCCATCACCCGCATCGCTGCGGGGCTGGCTACGCGCAGCCGTATGTTCAACGCCCACTACTTTATGCCCGCGCATTTGGTGCCGCTCGTTGAGGTGGCGCTGGGCGACGACTCTGCCCCCGAGCTGGGCGAAGCGGTATGCGCGCTGTACCGCCGCGCAGGCAAAAAGCCGGTGCTGGTGCGCAAAGACATTCCCGGCTTCTTGGCCAACCGCATCCAGCACGCGCTGATGCGCGAAGCCATGGCCTTGATCGACAGCGGCATCGCCACCCCGCAAGACGTAGACACCGCCGTGCGCTACAGCTTTGGCTTTCGTTACGCAGCCGCAGGCCCAGTGCTACAAAAAGAAATCTCCGGCTGGGACAGCATGGCACGCGCTGCGGCAGAGATATACCCATCGCTGTCCAACACGCATGTGCTATCCGAGTGCGTGGGCGGCATCATTGCGGCAGGCGAAACTGGCATGAAGGCAGGCGCAGGCTTTATGCAATGGCCTGCCGATGTGGCGGCCAAAGAACGTGCCGCGTATGAAGTGCGCCTAAAGGCGGCGTTTGACGTGCTGAACCAAAGCAGCGTGGCCTGATGCCCTACACGTCTCACATGCCAGTGCTACAGGCGAAACTCGCGCATGGGCAGCGTGCGGCTGGCAAACTCGCGCAGACACCCTGCATCGGGGGCAAAGCCCAAGCCGGGGCGGTTGAGTTGATCCGCGGTGACCACGCCGTGGATCGGCACCAGCGGCTGTGCACACACATCGGCAGCCAAATAGCGGTTCGACATGCTGAAGCCCCAAGCCACATCACCCAGTGCAAAGCCCGCATGCGCGGTGGCCGCAGCAGAGATGGTGGTCTCGGCCACCTTGCAGGCCAGGTTCACCCGCATGCCGCGCGCCAGGCACAGCCTGCCTGCGGCCAGCAGGGCCTGCGTGCCGCCCAGTTTGATCAGCTTCAAACTCACGCCCTGCGCGGCATGGGCATCGTTGTGTGCTGCAATATCACTCATGTCTTGGATCGATTCGTCGGCACACAAGGCCAGGCCACTGCTTGTATGCAAGGCCACCATGGCATCCATCATGTCGGTGCGAAAGGGTTGCTCCAAAAAGCTCAGTCCACTGGCTACGCCCGCAGCGGCAATGGCCCCAGCATCAGCCACCGACAATCCTTGGTTCGCATCGGCAGACACCACATCGCCTTGCAGCGCAGCGCAAATCGCGCGCACGCGGCGCACATCGTTGGCTGCGTCGCCCGTGCCGACCTTGATTTTCCATTGGCGGTAGCCGTCTTGGCGCAACGCATGCGCCTCTTCCAGCTCGCCTTCCAAATCGCCGGAAGCGAGCATGTGCAGCATCTCCAATTGACCGGCTGCGTTGACTGGCGTATCCCCCGCGAGCAGTTGGTACAAGGGGATACCTCTATGCTGCGCAAACAAATCCATCAGCGCCGTCTCGTGACAGGCCTTGGCCGAGGCGTTACCATACAAAACACTCTCTTGCATGGCCGCAATAGCCGAGGGTTCTGCCACATCAATGCCCACCAGCTTGGACACCAAATACTCGGTGCTCGCGGCAATGCTGCCCAGCGTTTCGCCCGTCATCAACGGCGCGGCACTGGCCTCGCCCCAGCCTTCGCGGCCTTGGTCATCCATCAAGCGCACCAGCAAGGTGTGGGCGTGCGTCACGGTCTCGCCCGCCATCTTGATGGGGCGGGACATGGGCACTTCAAGCGGGTAGAGCTGGGCGCAGGTAATCAACATGAGATTTCGCTTTTTTTATTGTTAGGAGACATAGATGATATCGCTACAAAAACGCAATGCACTCGCCACCGGGCTGGCACTCGCTGCGCTCGGCCTGGTCAGCCTCTCCCCCTTGGGCAATGTGGCCCACGCCGCCTACCCTGATAAACCCATCAAGATCGTCATCCCCTTTGCACCCGGTGGCCCGTCGGATGTGCTGGGCCGCGCGATTGCGCAAAAGCTCAACGCGGCACTCGGTCAACCCGTGATTGCCGACAACAA
>JAYUHM010000019.1:0-18745 GCA_043766985.1 Polaromonas sp. | reverse complement strand
GCCGGGGGACAGCCGCGGAGCCGTCCACGCCAAGCGCCAGAGCTGCGTATTGGGATGGCTTGGTGCCACACGGTGGATCACCCACCACTTCGCAAGAGCTGGTCGGCGGTGTACTCAGCGCAGCGGCATCAAGGAGGAGGCAGCGGCCCTAGGCCGCAACGGGGGACAGCCGCGGAGCTGAGTACACCGCCGACCAGCCCCCGTACAAAACAAGGGCATGCACGGCTCTGGGTGAACTGGGTATCGTTTGTCACCCTTTGGGGAAACATCAATAACCACAAAACTCACTACGGAATTAATAGCAGTCCATGCTATTTTCTATTGGGCTAGAGGCATATTTAGCACATAAAATAGCCGCATGATCACCCTTTACGGCATTCCCAACTGCGACACAGTCAAAAAATCACGCGCCTGGTTTGACGATCACAGTATGGGCTACCAATTCCACGACTTCAAAAAGCAAGGCGTCCCTGCCGATGCAGTGGACACTTGGACAGCTGCGCTGGGCTGGGAGGCGCTGGTGAACAAAAAGGGCACTACATGGCGCAAGCTGGATGCTGCCGCACAAGCGGCGGTGGTGGACGCGGCATCGGCTAAAGCGCTGATGTTGGCGCAGCCTAGCGTGATCAAGCGGCCCGTGGTGGTGGCGCAGGCTAGCGGGCGTGGCATGCAGGTGAATGTGGGGTTTAGCCCGGAGCAGTGGGTGAAGGCGCTGGCCGCCTGACAGCCCCCAAACAACCCATCGTAAAATCATAGGTTCAGCGCCAAAGCGCCTCCATAACGCCTTATTGGCAACCCATACCCGCACCATGACTACCAGCACCTACAGCAACGTTACCCTGACCACAGCCGCCAACGTGTACTTTGACGGCAAATGCGTGAGCCACAGCTTTACCCTAGCCGACGGCACCAAAAAATCCGTCGGCGTGGTGCTGCCCAGCCAACTGACCTTTGGCACCGGCGCGCCCGAGATCATGGAATGTGTGGCAGGCAGCTGCGAATACAAGTTAGCGGGTAGCGACGTGTGGGTAACGTCTGGTGCGGGTGACAAGTTCAACGTGCCCGGTAATTCCAAGTTTGACATCAAGGTGGCCGAGGCCTACCACTACATTTGCCACTACGCATAAATTCCAAGATCGCAACACCATGGCAACCATTCTTCAAAACCTTCCCATCGGCCAAAAAGTAGGCATCGCCTTCTCGGGCGGCCTGGACACCAGCGCCGCGCTGCGCTGGATGAAAAACAAGGGCGCAGTGCCCTACGCCTACACCGCCAACCTGGGCCAGCCCGACGAGCCTGACTACGGCGAAATTCCGCGCAAAGCGATGGAATACGGCGCAGAAAAAGCCCGTTTGATCGACTGCCGTTCGCAGCTCGCCGCCGAGGGCATTGCCGCACTGCAAGCCGGGGCCTTTCACATCTCTACCGCTGGCATTACCTACTTCAACACCACGCCTCTAGGGCGCGCTGTCACGGGCACCATGCTGGTGTCGGCGATGAAGGAAGACCACGTCAACATCTGGGGTGATGGCTCTACCTTCAAGGGCAATGACATCGAGCGTTTTTACCGCTACGGCCTGCTGACCAACCCAGACTTGAAAATCTACAAACCGTGGCTGGACCAGCTCTTCATCGACGAGCTGGGTGGCCGCGCCGAGATGAGCGCCTTCATGACCAAAGAGGGTTTTGGCTACAAGATGTCGGCTGAAAAAGCCTACAGCACCGACAGCAATATGCTGGGCGCTACGCACGAGGCCAAAGACCTGGAGTTTTTAAGCAGCGGCATGAAGATCGTCAACCCCATCATGGGCGTGCCCTTTTGGCGCGACGACTGCGTGGTGAAAGCTGAAGAAGTGAGCGTGCGCTTTGAAGAAGGCATGCCGGTGGCGCTGAATGGCAAAACCTTTGCCAGCACGGTAGAGCTGATCTTGGAAGCCAACCGCATCGGTGGCCGCCACGGCCTGGGCATGAGCGACCAGATCGAGAACCGCATCATCGAAGCTAAAAGCCGTGGCATCTACGAAGCCCCGGGCCTGGCCCTGCTGTTCATCGCCTACGAGCGTTTGGTGACCGGCATTCACAACGAAGACACCATCGAGCAGTACCGCATGAACGGCCTGAAACTGGGCCGCCTGCTGTACCAGGGCCGCTGGTTCGACCCCCAAGCCATCATGCTGCGCGAGACAGCCCAGCGCTGGGTAGCGCGCGCCATTACAGGGGAGGTAACTGTTGAATTGCGCCGGGGTAACGACTACTCCTTGCTCAATACCGAGAGCCAGAACCTCACCTACAAGCCCGAGCGCCTGAGCATGGAAAAGGTAGAAGACGCGCCCTTCTCCCCCGCCGACCGCATAGGCCAGCTCACCATGCGTAACCTGGACATTGTGGACACGCGCGACAAGCTGGATATTTACACCAAGGCCGGTTTGCTGGCCGTGGGTAGCGGCAACGCGATGCCCAAACTCGGATCTGGCAAATAGGCACAAATAGCCAACCCTGATAGAATCAATCACCGGGCCCAAGCAATTGTGTCCGGTTTTTTTTTGGCCTGCTTACAGGGCCATTAAACCGGGGCATTCCAAGCGCTCAAACTATTCTGAGATGGATTTTTTGAAGAAAGCTACGCGCCATGGAAATTTTTGACTACGACAATGTTCTGCTGCTCCCACGCAAGTGCCGTGTAGAGTCGCGCAGCGAGTGTGACGCCAGCGTGCAGCTGGGCAAACACAGCTTTCGCATCCCCGTAGTGCCTGCCAACATGAAGACGGTGGTTGACGAGGCTACTTGCATCTGGATGGCGAAAAACGGCTACTTTTACGTGATGCACCGCTTTGACCTGGACAACGTGCAGTTTGTCAAAGGCATGGCCAGCCTGGGCCTGTACGCCAGCATATCGCTAGGCGTTAAAAAGCCCGACTACGACACCGTAGACCAGCTGGTGGCCCTGGGCCTGTGCCCCGACTACATCACCATCGACATCGCCCACGGCCATGCCGACAGCGTGCAAAAAATGATTGCTTGCCTCAAGCAAAAACTGCCCAAGGCTTTCATCATTGCTGGCAACGTGGCCACGCCCGAAGCCATCATCGACCTGGAAAACTGGGGTGCAGACGCCACCAAGGTAGGCGTAGGCCCTGGCAAGGTGTGTATCACCAAGCTCAAAACCGGCTTTGGCACAGGCGGCTGGCAACTCAGCGCGCTCAAGTGGTGCGCCCGCGTGGCTACCAAACCCATCATTGCCGATGGTGGCATTCGGGAGCATGGCGACATTGCCAAATCCATCCGCTTTGGCGCCACCATGGTGATGATCGGCTCGATGCTGGCGGGCCACGAAGAATCGCCCGGCAAGACGGTAGAAGTGGACGGCAAGCTGTTCAAAGAATACTACGGCAGTGCCAGCGACTTTAACAAAGGCGAGTACAAGCACGTGGAAGGCAAGCGCATTCTGGAGCCCATCAAAGGCAAGCTAGCCGACACTTTGGTAGAGATGGAGCAAGACGTGCAAAGCTCGATCAGCTACGCGGGCGGCACCAAGCTGATGGACATTCGCAAAGTGAACTACGTGATTTTGGGTGGCGACAATGCGGGCGAGCATTTGCTGATGTGAGCAGCTTGGTGTTAGAAGCCTAGTCCACCAGCGCCTGGCGGGGGCCCATTTCACCAAAGCCCAGGTCTTGGCGCTCAGCGTCATTAGCTACACTTTTAATAGCTGTTTGTGCTGTATTTGATTGGGCTTTGGCTTGATTTGTACCTGAAATGGCGGCTACAGGCGGGCAGGCACCGGTAGCGATGTAGCTGAGGGCCGCAGCGGTGCGAAGCTCAGCGGGGTCGCCCAGTTGGCGGGTTAAATCGTCGCTCATGGCGCAGGTGGGCGCAAAGCCTGCGCTGTAGTCGGCAAAGCCGTCTTTGTTGGCAATTTCTATGTTCACCGCGTTGTAGGTGGTGCCGCAGGCGTCGCGCGGTTGAAAGGCGTAGGGCTTGCCGTAGGTGGTACTGCCGATGGTGATGACGTTTTTAAACGGGCGAAGTGCGTTGATGACCAGCTCACTGGCTGACGCGGTGTTGCCCGAAGTAATGACGAAGACGCGGCTCAATGTGGTCAGCGGCGCTGCTGGCAGCCCGCTGCTGCCGAAGGTCTGCGTAAAGTTACTGGCGGCGTTCTTGGCGCTGTAGCGGTAGTTGGCAAACACTTTGCCATCCACCGTGGGGCCGCCCACCATGCTGGCCAGGTTGCGTGCCTGCAGGGTGCTGCCCCCGCCGTTGTAGCGCAGGTCCAGTATCAGCTCGGTTGCGCCTTGGGCGCGAAAAAAGTCAAAGGCGGTACCTAGCGCTGCAGAACCTTTGCTGATGAATTCTTGGTACATCAAGTAGCCCACTTTGGTGCTGCCTGTTGTGAATATGGTTTTTTGAATAACTGGGCTCAACGCAAAATTAATCGACTGGACATTGAGGGTGCGCTGCACTGCGGCGGCATCCTTCACCACAAAGGTACGCGGTACGCCCTCGGTGCGGACAACGGGTAACTGGCCACTGGCGATTTGCGCAGGTGTGTACCCGTCGATAGAGACGATGGTGTCACCGCGTTGCAAACCGCCTGGCGCGCCCAGCGGGCTAAGGGGCTCGATCAGAATAATTTTCATCACGGTTTTTGCGGCGTCAGCCCAGGCCCATGAATAGCCATAGCCCGTGCGAGTACCGTCCTCAAAAAGCTGGGTGAATTGCTCGGTGCTTTGGGCGTAGCTGTAGCGGTCTATGGGCTTGTTGAGCAAAGAATCCAAATATGCACTGAGGTCAGTTGCCGCCTGGTTGGGGGTGCCTTGTTGGTCGTACCAAAAATACTGGTCGTTCATGTAGTTGCGCAGCCAGGTTTTTTGGTCGGTGTCGCTGCAGCTGACGGGGCTGCCCGGGTAACCGCTCGCAGCGGTAGCGCCGGCTGCACCGTTACCGCCACCACCGCCGCCGCAGGCCACCAACAGGGCCGTGCAAGACAAGGCCAGTAAGGCGATTTTGGACAGCCTTGGGAAGCTTGAGGTCGTTGACATTGTTATGTGTTCAGTAGTTTTTGGGCTAAGGCATGGGTGCGGTGCAGCGGGTCAAGCAGACTCTCCAGCATGCTGAAATGGTTGCGCCCCACCATGGCCTCGCGCACGGGCACGTGGCGGGTGCCCCACGCGGTTTCTATCAAGCGGTTTTGCCGTAAAAACTCATCGCTTTCGTCTGCGCCACACACGGCATACAGCGGCGCGCGGGGCTGAGCCAAGGTGGCGGGGCTGCAGCGCTGCACTTGCGCAGAGGTCAGCTTCAGGTCGGTCTGCAAATACGGGCAGTGCATGATGGGCGCCAGGTCGTACAGGCCAGAAATTCCGAGCGCGCTGCGCACCAGTTGCTTGGGCAGTGCGCTGTCCCAGCGCTCCCACTCGCAGGCGGCCAGCATGGCGGCCAAGTGCCCGCCTGCGGAGTGGCCCACCACGGTGATACGGGATGGGTCGCCGCCGTACTGGGCAATGTGGCGGAATACCCATGCCAAGCAGCGCACCATTTGCAGAGTGATGTCTTCCATCGTGGTGGCGCGGTTGGCGCCGCACAGCGCGTAGTTAGGCACCACCACGCACACGCCTTGCCTAGTAAAGGCAGGGGCCACAAAACTGTGGTCCATTTTGTCCAGGCTGCGCCAGTAGCCGCCGTGGATAAAGACCAGCACGGGTTGCTGGCTGCCACCAGCAGGGAAGATATCCAGTTTCTCAAACGCCGCCTGGCCGTAGGGCACATCGAGCAAACAGGCTTGCTCGGCCCGCACTTGGGCAGAATCGCGCTGCCAGAGCTGAACATGGCGGGTTAAAAAATCCGGTACCCGCAAACGGTTGTTGTATTGATCGTCTAAATACGCGGGGTTGCTATTGAACAGAAAGGGTTGCGCCATCCCTGCACTGTACCGCCAGTAGGCAGACAATGTAAGTGGCCCGCAACATCTAGGGTAATTACTGATATTTGCACGCACTTCCTTGGTTGTCGTACTCTGTATACAGAGTACAGTAAAGGCCATGGCCATGCTGCACAAGATTGAAACCACGCCCGACCTGGTAGACCAGGTCTACCGCAAACTGCTGGACGCTATCAGCGAAGGCAGCTTGGCGCCAGGCGCGCGCATGACGCAAGAAGACATCGCCGACCAACTGGCCGTGAGCCGCCAGCCCGTGCACCAAGCCCTGCGCCTGCTTAAACAAGACGGCTTTGTGGTGGACGCGCCGGGCCGCGGCGTGCTGGTGGCCCCGCTGGACGCCACCTGGCTGGCCAACGTGTACCAAGTGCGCAGCGCGCTGGACGCCTTGGCCGCCCGGCTGGCCTGCGCTGGCCACTATGTGTTTGACGGTGCGCTGATGGCCCAGGGCCGCAAGGCCGCGCGCGGCAAAAACATCAGCGCCATGATTGAGGCAGACATGGCGTTTCATACGTCTATTTACACCGCCGCCAACAACCCGCTGATTGCGCAAAGCGCGCAGCAGCATTGGCGGCATATTCGCCGGGCCATGGGCGCGGTGCTGCACGAGGCCAAGCTGCGCGCCGCCGTGTGGGACGAGCACGAGGCCATAGCCCACGCCATCGCCGCCAAAGATGCGCGCAAAGCCGAGGCCTTGATGCGCGGCCACGGCGAGCAGGCCAGCAGCCATATGGAAGCGCAGCTGCACAGCGTGCTGAACGCGCAAGCGATTTGACATTTTTTTAACCAGCCCTTTTGTTTAGGAGACCCCCATGC
This sequence comes from Polaromonas sp., assembly GCA_043766985.1. Lineage (GTDB taxonomy): Bacteria > Pseudomonadota > Gammaproteobacteria > Burkholderiales > Burkholderiaceae_C > JAAFIP01. The sequence continues at coordinate 11,990 of JAYUHM010000019.1, read as the reverse complement.
GTTTATCCAAAGAGCAACTTGCACAGTTTGACCGTGACGGTTACTTGTTCTTCCCCGGCCACTTCAACGCCGAAGAAACCAAGGTCATGCAGGAGGCCGTACCCGAGCTGTACGCACGCCGCGAAGACTACAACGTGCGCGAGAAAGGCAAAGACGCGGTGCGAACCAACTTTGCCGCGCACATGTACAGCGCGCCGTTTGCCAAGCTGGCCCGCCACCCCCGCATGATCGAGCCGGTGCAGGACCTGTTTGGTGAAAAGCTGTACATGCACCAGTTCAAAATCAACGGCAAAATGGCTTTTGAAGGCGACGTGTGGCAATGGCACCAAGACTACGGCACCTGGCTGAACGACGACATGATGCCCACCGAGCGCGCCATGAACGTCGCCATCTTTTTAGACGATGTGAACGAGTACAACGGCCCGCTGATGTTCATCCCTGGCAGCCACAAAAAGGGCGTGGTTGATGCCAAGCATGATTTGACCACCACCAGCTACCCGCTGTGGACGGTGGATAACAAGTTGATAGCCCAGCTGGTAGAGCGCGCAGGCGGCAAGCAGGGCGGCATCATTGCGCCCAAGGGCCCGGCAGGCTCGATGATCTTGTTCCACTCGTGTTTGGTGCATGCATCATCGGCCAACCTGTCCCCCTTTAACCGCGTCAGTGTGTACCTCAGCCTGTGCGCCGTCAGCAACCACATTCGCCGCCATAAACGCCCAGAGTACATTGCCCACCGCGACTTCAGCCCCATTGAGTGTTTGCCAGACGATTGCCTGCTAAAGGACTACCCGGTTGATTTACCGTGGAAAGATGGTGTGCCGGCCAGCGCATTGCAAACGTCGTTAGAAGAGCTGAAGTTGGCCGCATGAATCTTTACACCAAACTCCAACAACGCCAGGCAGACAACAAACCCATTCGTATCGCGCTGATAGGTGCAGGTAAATTTGGCAGCATGTACCTGGCGCAGATACCGCGCACCCCCGGTGTGCACCTGGTAGGCATTGCCGACCTGAGCCCCGACGCGGCCCGTGCCAACCTCGCCCGTGTGGGCTGGAACCCCGAGCGGGCCCAAGCACGCAGTGCACAAGAAGCTATAAAAACCGGAGCTACCTGGATTACCAACAACTGGGTGGCAGTAGTCACCCTGCCCGAGGTGGACGTGGTGGTGGAGTGCACGGGCTCGCCCGTGCATGCCGTAGACCATATTTTGAAAGCCATCGAGCACGGCAAGCATGTGGTGAACGTGACGGTAGAGGCCGATGCGTTCTGTGGGCCGCTGCTGGCGCGCAAGGCGGCCGAGAGAGGCGTCATCTATTCACTGGCCTTTGGTGACCAGCCCGCGCTGATTTGCGACCTGGTGGACTGGGCGCGCACCTGTGGCTTCCCCGTCGTGGCGGCGGGCCGGGGCCACAAGTGGCTACCGCACTTTAGCGAGAGCACGCCCGACACCGTGTGGGGCTACTACGGCCTCACGCCTGAGCAGGCCGAGCGCGGCGGGCTGAACCCCAAAATGTTCAACAGCTTTTTGGACGGCTCCAAACCGTCGATTGAAAGCACGGCTGTTAGCAATGCCACCGGGCTGAGCGTGCCCAGCAACGGCCTGCTCTACCCGCCCGCCAGCGTGGAAGACATTCCCTTCGTCACGCGCCCCATCAGTGAAGGCGGGGTGCTGGAGAAAAAAGGCATGGTCGAAGTGATCTCTTCGCTGGAGGCCAATGGCCGTCAAATCCCCTATGACATCCGCATGGGTGTGTGGGTGACGGTGGAGGCCGAGACCGACTACATCAAAAACTGTTTTGAAGAATACAACGCGCATACCGACCCGAGTGGCCGCTACTTCACGCTGTACAAACGCTGGCATTTGATTGGTCTGGAAGTGGGTGTGTCTGTGGCCTCCGTTGCGCTGCGCGGCGAGCCGACCGGTGTGGCCACCGGCTGGAACGCCGACGTGGTGGCCACCGCCAAGAAAGATTTGAAACCCGGCGACATGCTGGACGGCGAAGGTGGCTACACCGTGTGGGGCAAGCTGCTGCCTGCGGCGACATCCAAGCGCATGGGTGGCCTGCCGCTGGGCTTGGCGCACAACGTGAAAGTAGTTCGCCCGGTAAGCAAGGGGCAAGCACTGTCGTGGCAAGATGTGGAGATGCCAGCGTCGCGCGCGCTGACCATACGCCGCGAGATGGAAGCCATGTTTGCGTAAGCGCGGTGGCGCTGACAAACACCACTTTTACCAACCAAATAGCCTGTTAGCCCAATAGAACATAGCATAATCTGCTATTTACTTTATAGCATTATGAAAATTGCATTCTTAGGTATTGGCGCCATGGGCTACCCCATGGCACGCCGCCTGTGTGAGGCCGGCCACACCGTACACGCGTGGAACCGCAGCCGCGACAAAGCCGAGCGCTTGGCACCGTTCAACGCACAGATTTTTGACACCGCAGCGCAAGCCGTGCACGGAGCAGACATTGTCATCGGCATGCTGGACAACGGCAAGGTGATGGACGAGGTGCTGTTTGGCCAAGGCACCGCGCAGGCCATTGCGGCGGGCACCCTGGTGATCGACATGGCCAGCACCAAGCCGCGCGAGGCCCGCGACCATGCGGCGCGTTTGACCGCCTTAGGCATCCACCATATCGACTGCCCTGTATCGGGCGGCACGGTGGGCGCAGAAGGCGGCACCCTGGTGATGATGGCGGGCGGCAAACCCGAGGACTTTGCGCGGGCGCAAGAGGTGCTGAAGGTATTTGGCCGCAGCACCCATGTAGGCCCGTACGGCGCGGGGCAGCTGGCCAAGCTGGCCAACCAAATGATTGTGGGCATCACCATCGGCGCAGTGGCCGAGGCCCTGCTGCTGTGCGAGCGCGGCGGTGCCAATATGGCCAAGGTGCGCGAGGCGATTACCGGTGGCTTTGCCGACAGCCGCATTTTGCAACTGCACGGCGAGCGCATGGTCAAGCGCGACTTTGCGCCCCGCGCCCGCCTGGCCATTCAGCTGAAAGACATGCGCAACGCGCTGGACACCGCCCAAGAGACCAGCATGGACGCCCCCATCACCACCCTGTTTGAAAAGCTCTACGCCGAGGCGGTAGACCACGGCCTGGGCGAGGTAGACCACAGCGGCTTGTTTGTAGAGCTGGCCAGCCGCAATGGCATGACTTGAATCATGCACGACATACTTTTCAAAAATGCCACCGTCTACGACGGCACTGGTAGCGCTCCGGTTACCCAAGACATCGCTGTTCGCGCAGGTTCCATCAGCGCCATCGGCACAAACATCACCGACCCAGCCGCGCAAACCATCGACTGCACCGGCCTGGCGCTGATGCCCGGCATCATCGACAGCCACACCCACTTCGATGCGCAAATCACCTGGGACAGCAGCGTACGCCCCTCGCCCGCCTTGGGTGTGACCACGGCGGTGATAGGCAACTGCGGCTTCACCATTGCACCCTGCAAACCTGAGCACCGCAGCATCACCATGCGCAACCTCACGCAGGTCGAGGGCATGTCGCTCGAGGTGCTAGAGAGCGCGATTGACTGGGGCTTTGAAACCTTTCCCGAATACCTGGCCATGCTGCGCCGCAAAGGCTGCGTGGTCAACATCGCCGCCTACGTGGGCCACAGCAGTGTGCGCACCTATGTGATGGGTGCAGACGCGGCAGAGCGCGCCGCCACGCCCGATGAAATTGCGCAGATGGCCGACATCGTGCGGCAAGCCATGCAAGCGGGCGCAGCCGGCTTGGCCAGCTCCACCAGCCCCGCGCACAACGGCGAAGGCGGCAAGCCCATGCCGTCCCGCCTGGCCAACGATGCCGAGCATATGGCGCTGATCCAAGCCATGGGCGAGGCCGGCAAAGGAGTGTATATGGTGACCAAGGGCGGGCATATGCCGGTGCCTTTTCTAGAAGACATGAGCGCGCAAAGCGGCCGCCCCGTGATGATTGCCGCGCTCTTGCACAACAACACCAACCCACGCGGTGTGTTCAACGACCTTGCAGCGATTGCAGCGGCCAACCAACGCGGCAACAAACTCATTGGCCAAGTAAGCTGCTGCCCGCTGTCGATGGATTTCACCCTGCTCTCCCCCTACCCGGTGGAAGGCCTGCAAGCCTGGAAAAGTGCCTTGGGTAAAAGCGGCGATGCACTTAAAGCCGTATTGGCAGACCCGAACTTTCGCAGCGCCGTGCGCGCCGAGATTGCCGCCCCCACCAGCTTTCGCCTCTTCAACGGCGAGTGGGATCAACTGCACATCACCGAAGCTGGCAGCGACAAATACCGAGCGCTGGAGCAAAAGCCCTTCGGCGCATTGGCGGCATCGCTGGGCAAAGACCCGCTGGACTTGATGCTGGACATTGCGCTTCATGAAGACCTGCACACCGTCTTCACCGCCATGCTGCTCAACAGCGACGAAGAAGCGGTGGGCCAGATGCTGAACCACCCACACAGCATCGTGTCGCTCAGCGACGCCGGCGCGCACCTCACCTTTTTTAACGACGCAGGGTTTGGCCTACACCTGATGGGCCACTGGGCGCGCGACCTGGGCGTGATGCCCCTGCAAGAAGCCGTACGCCAACTGACCAGCGTGCCCGCCGATGTGTTTGGCTTTGGTAAGCGCGGCCGCATTCAAGTAGGCCACGCTGCGGACCTGCTGCTGTTTGACCCTAAAACTGTCGCACGCGGGCCGAAAAAGCGGGTCAACGACCTGCCCGGCGGCGCACCGCGCCTGACGACGGATGCCTTAGGCGTGCACGGCGTGTGGGTCAATGGTCAGCAGGTGGCGGGTACAGAGGGATTGTTGAACGGTGCGCCACTGGCGGGGCAGTTGATTACCGAGTTCGCTGCGTAGACTTGCTTCGGGGTTTGTGTACGCCCACCAAATTGGCAGGAGCAGGTCGATGGTGTACTCAGCGCAGCGGCATCAAGGGGGCGTCGTCTGCCCTAGGCAGACACAGAGGACAGCCGCGGAGCTGAGTACGCCATCGGCATGCTCCAGTACAAGACTAAGAGTGCGCCGTCTGGTCGCTCCCGTACAAGAAACGGAGTACATCACCCCCCTACTGCAACAGCCCTTTGCGGTGCCGCACCACATCCGCCGCGCTTACCGCATCGGCTTGGTTGCCCCACGAGCCTCGAATGTAGGTGGTCACTGCGGCAATATCGGCGTCGTTCAACACATGCACAAACGGCGGCATGCCAAAGGGGCGCGGGTTGCCCGCGGTGCTGGGCGCATAGCCACCCGCCAGAATGATGCGCACCAGATTGGCCGTGGTGTACATGGTGACGGCGCGGTTGCCTGCCAGCGCTGGCAGGGCCACGCTCAGTGCATTGCCTGGGCCAGATAGCTGCATGCCTTGGCCCTGCTCGCCATGGCAGGTAGCGCAGTGCTGTGCAAAGATCTGCGCGCCGCGTTCAAATGCTTGCGTGCTGTGGCTTGGGGCAGTCGCCAGGCCAGCCTGCGCCGGGGTGGGTGATTCTGGTAGCGACTGCAAATAGGCGGCGGTGGCTTGCAGGTCTGCGTCGCTCCAATACTGGGTGCTTTTGGCCACTACCTCGGCCATCGGGCCGGCCACGCTGGCGCTGGGCGCTACGCCGGTTTTTAGCAACACCACTACGTCGGCCTGCGGCCAATGCATCACCCCGGCTTGGTCGCGCGCCATGAGGGATGGGGCGTACCAGTCTTGCATGGGCATCAGCGCGCCGCTGAGCAGTTGCGCGTTGATAGTGGCACCCAACACGTTGCGCTCGGCGTGGCATGCGCTGCAGTGGCCTAACCCACGCACCAAATAGGCACCACGCTGTACTTGCGCTGCACTTTCCGTATCATTTTGGCCGTAAGCCCCTGTAAATAGGGCACGAGATGCTATTATTGTTGCAGTATCTTTAGTCACCGCGTCTGGACCACTGGTGTCAAAAAACAGCACTCGCCACACCGCTAACGCCCATTGCGTGTTGTAGGGGAAGGGCAGCTCATGCGCGCGGTTAGCTTGTGCAACCGGTGCCACGCCGTGCATAAAGTAAGCGTGCAGTGCGTCGGCGTCAGCGCGGGTGATGTGGGTGTAATTGGGGTAAGGAAAGGCGGGGGTGAGTAGGTGGCCGTCGGCGCTGCGGCCCTCGTGTAAGGCGCGGTAAAACGCCTCCTGGCTCCAACTGCCAATGCCTGTGGCCACGTCGGGCGTGATGTTGCTGGTGTACACCGCGCCAAAGGGGGTGTGGATAGCCTTGCCGCCTGCAAAAGCCTGGCCACCGCGCGCCGTGTGGCACGCAGCGCAGTTGCCCAGCTTGGCCAGGTAGGCACCGCGCTGTATGGTTTCAGGTGTGGGTTTTACAGAAGCATTTTGACCTTTAGCCCAATGGAAAATAGCACGACCAGCTACTAATTCAATAGTAACCAACACGGCGCAGAGGGCAAACACCACGCACAGAAATACCCCCAGCACGGCAAAAACCCGTTGCACTTGGCTCAACTGTTGCCAGTACCGCGGAATGCGCTGGCCCACGCTGGTGACGCCCTGTGGGGTAGTAGGCAGCGACCGTTTCATTGCACGCCTCCACACGGTAGCGGCATGGCCGCAGGCAAGCTGGCCGCTGGTTTGGTAGCCGCGGGTACGGGCTGCGCGGCCAGCCAGGTGGCCAGCGCGTCTACGTCATCAGGGGTGAGCAGCTTGGCGATCTGGCCCATGCAGTCGGGTGCCTGGGCGCGGCGCTGGCCGGTTTGCCAGGCGCCCAGTTGCCCTGCCATGTAGTCGCGCGGCAAGCCTAGCAGTGCGGGCATGCTGGGATGGGTATTGACCAAGGAGCCAGACGGCGGTTGAGGTGCGGGCGCCACACCCATCAGCGCCGCGCCGTGGCAGGCGGTGCAGGCAGGCAAGCCGCGCGCCTTGTCGCCAGTGGTGGCCAGCGCCTGCCCTCGCGCCAAGGTGCCAGCAGACGTGCCCGGCCGGACTGGCGCGGGCGGTGGGTAGGGCAGGTCAAGCTGGGCAAAGTACTGCGCCATCTCCATCAAGTACGCGTCACTTAAATGCTCCACCATGCCCACCATCAGCCCGTAGTGGCGGCGACCATCGCGAAAGTTAAGCAACTGGTTGTACAAATAACCCGCTGGCTTGCCCGCAATGCGCGGAAAGTAGGCCTCGTTTTGCGTGCGCCCCACCTGCGCGCCCGCGCCCGCACCATGGCAGGTAGTGCAGGCCTGCATGCGCTTTGCCATGGAGTCTGATGAGGTTTTTCCGGCGCTGGCCGGAGGCGCCATTTGTGCCAACGCCGCAGGCATCAGCGCGACAAGCAGTGCCGCATACAGCGCACGGCGCAAAGTAAAGAGCATTTGAGGGACCCGCATAGCCCTGCATCATAGGCGGGCTTACCTATACCCTGCTGACGGCCTGGTTTGCCCGGGGCGTTACGCCTTAGGCATTAGGCGTCAAGTTTTCGTGCGTTACGCCGTCGTGCTGCACGGCCAAGTAGGATGCGTTTTGCGTGTCTAACCAGGCCAAGCCCTCCTCGCCTTTCAGCATGGCGATGGTGGTCAAAGCACCCGACATGGTGGTGTTAGGCGCCAGCACGGTAATAGACTGCCAGAAGTCCACAGGCCAGCCTGTGCGCGGGTTCAACACGTGGCAGTAGCGTTTACCGTCCAGTTCAAAAAAGCGTTCGTAGTCGCCGCTGGTTGCCAGGCCGCCGCCATACACGTCAATGCCCGCCAGCATGGCATTGGCCTTGCGCGGATGCTGCACTTCTACCTTCCAGGCCTGCTCAGCCATTTCTGGCAAGCCATGGCTGCCCAATGCGTGGATATCACCGCCCAAGTTAACCAAGGCATGTACTACGCCTTGCTGCTGCAGTATGGCGGCAGCGCGGTCTACCGCATACTCTTTGCCAAAGCCGCCAAAATCCAGCTCCATGCCCTTACGGCGCAGGCTGCATGTGCGGGGGCTTAGCTGCACGTCGCTCCAGCCAATGCAGGCCAGCGATTGGTTAAGTTTTTCGTGGCTGGGAATTTGCGCGGTTTTAAAGTCCCAGGCTTGGCGCAGCACGCCGGAGGTGGCGTCAAACAAGCCATCACTCATGCGCCACAGTTGACCGGCAAAGTTTAAAAGGCTGGCGGTTTCATCGTCTACCGCCACCGGGTCGCCACCAGCGGCTTGGTTGATTTTGGACACCACGCTGGTGCTGCGGTAGCGCGAGTATTTCATTTCAATACGCTCCACCTCGGCAATGGCGGCGCGCGCGGCTTGGTTGGCGCCGCGTTCATCACGGGTTTCTATGCGGATAGAGCATGGGGACGCCATGGCCGTAAACTCAAAATACAAAGCTCTCCACGCGCTCATAGAGCATCCAAGCGCACAAGCATTCAGGAAAGCGGCGCAATGCCAGACTGCCCTTCAGACTCGTCGGGCTCGTAGTCGGCCGCAAACCGGCGCATCCACATTTGGCGCAGCACGCGTTCGGTGACGTGGATAAACTCTGGCCCGGCGCGGCCTTTGATATAGCGCATGCGCCGCGCAAACAGGTCCAGCATGTCGGTACGCGCCTCGTCGCTCACACCTGCGCGGTACACATCAATGTCGTCAAGTTGAAATACTTTTTTCATCTGAGTCTCCTGGCGGTACGCTGCCGCAATTCAAATATGCCGCATTTTGCAGCTCAAACAGCCTTTGGGGCAAGCAAATTCAAATGCTATCAGAACTTGGTAGACAAGCCTACCTGCACAAACTGCGCGTTAAACGGGTCAATATAAGGGCTGCCGTTGCCACCGAGCCGGTAGCTCGATTTTTGCTGGTAGCGCTCGTATTTGAAGTCAACCGTTGTTTGGTCGGTGATGGCGTAGTCCACCCTGATAGAAGCGGTGATGGCGCCGTAGGCGGACAGGCGTTGGTCGGCAGAGAATATCTTACCCGTGCCAATATAGCCCTGTGCGATAGCCTGTGTACCGGCCGCATCGTATTTACCGCTCGCATCTGCAATGCCATCAAAGTAAAACTTGGCTGCGCGCTGCGTGTAGTAACGCACACCGGGTGTGATGGTCCACTTACCCGCGCTTTGCACCCAATCCACCCCAACAGTGTTGGACGACACACCAAAGCTGTCGTTGTACAACCTATAGCTGGACCGCACCGATGCATCAAATTGCTCGACGTAGTGGTTCCAGCGCACCAAGCCTACAACGCTGTTGCGACTGTCCGGTCGCTTGTCATAGGTTTTATACGGATCGGTGAAGTAGCCCTTGCCACGTGAGTATGTTACGTTGAGCTGAACGATGTCTTTGGGTGTTAACACTTGCGTCACACCCGCTAAAAATTCAACCGTTCGTTTGGGTTGATTGACCACCGAGCCACCACTGTAGGTAGTGTCAATCACGTCGTCGGAAGCGCCCACACCAAATGACCATGTGCGGTTGTTATCTTCAGATGAAAACCGTGCGTCAACGCTCAGCGCTTTGGATTTGTAGTCATGCTCAGTTGAATATGCGCCACCCACCGATACCGCAGAGCGCGAGAAATAACGTGTGACTTTGACGTCACCCGCTTTGCGCTTATCAGACATTTTTGAAGCACTGGAGGGGGCCGCGCTAGAGTGAATGCGGGGCGTCGCACCCGAAAGCGTATCCAGTACAAAGCCCGCTTCAGCCGACCACTCTTTGCCTAAAGGAACCAAAGCATACAAATGCGGAGCACGCACCTTGATGCGGTCCCAGCCGGGTTGCCAGTCGTTGTATGCACCGTACTTCAGCGCCAAGGTGCCGTGCTCCGGCGCATTTTCTGCACTGGCCATCGTTGACACTGCGGCCAAACCCGGCAACAGCAAGGTTGCCATCAACACACTGCTACTGGCAGTTGCACTTTGAAATGTAGTTTTGTTTTTTTTCATAGCATTCAACTTATTGACTCAACATCAGTTGCAACCGCAGCCACCGCCGCCTACACCATAGCCGCCGCTGGAGTTTTCTTTGCTGCCGTAAATGTGCTGCACAAAACGCTGGTCTAGCGGGTCGCCTTCAAACGTCATTTTGCTTTTGGCAAGATTGCCCTTTTCCCAAGGCGATACCTGACCCAATTCGCCTGTGCTGGCGCAGCCAGTAACGGCCAATATTGCGCCGACGACACTCACGTAGACCAACACTTTTATTTTTTTCATTGAAAGCTCCTTACTTAGGCAGGGCGGACTTAATTTTGTCTTCCAGCGCACCGCGCTCTTCATCTTTAAAACCTGCATGCACAGCCAACACTTTACCGTCTGGCCCGATCAATACCGAAGAGGGCATACCCTTGATGCCGTAGGTTTTTGGCGATGTGCCTTTGGCATCAAACGCGACGTCAAACTTGGCTGGCGTGCCACTCAAAAAACCATCTGCGTCGGTTTGCTTGGCATCCACGTTGATACCCACCACTTTAAAGTTTTGGGCTGCATACTTGGTGTGCATTTCATTCATCCAGGGGAATGACTGCTTGCAAGGGCCGCACCAGGATGCCCAGAAATCCAGGTACACAGTTTTGCCCTTGTAGTCGCTGAGTTTGACATTGCCTTGCTTGCCCGGCAAATCAAAATCTGGCGCCTGCTGGCCTACCTCGAGTGCCATGGTGAGCGTTGCTGACAGGCCAAGCAAGACGCCAATAGCGGTTTTGCGCGAAAGAGAAACCAAAGACATGTTCATACTAAATACCTTTCGGATGAAAAAACTAAATTAAAGCTTGTTCTTTTTGGCACGGCGCAGACCCAGCACCCCAAAAGACAATACGCTCAATAACAACAACATGGGGTCAAACAAGCCGGGGGTAGAACGCATGGTGCAGCCACCACCGCCAGCACCGCCGGTTGCCACGGCGTCAACAGTAGCCTTCAGCTCAACGTCTGTTGATTTTTGGGCAGCATCCGTGGTGATCTGTAGCGTGGCTGTCGCAGTACCTGGGTTGTTCACCGCCATAGTTACTTCAACACCACATGCGGAGTTAGCCTGTAGCTCAAAAGCAGTGGCTGGGCACGGTTGGTCGGTGCCTTGCACCGTCAATACGGCCGTTGGCGTGGTGCTGGCAGGTGCCGAACTGGGCGCCATTTGCTGACGGTCTACAGCTGCAACCGGCACACGGGACAAAGTAAATTTGCGATCATTGATGCTCATGGTCTCAATGTGCAGCGGCCCAGTGGCTGGCGCTTGCAAGGACAAAGTTGTCTTGACAGTAGGCGCGCTGCCAAATGAAATTGTCGGCAGCACCACAGTATCAGTTACCACTTTGCCGTCTTGACGCAAAATAAATGGCCTGACGGCTGCTGCGCCTGACGCATCCGTCAGTGGTTTCGAGTAGCGAACTGCGTTGACGTAGGCGGCCATGTCTGCCAGGTCGGCGTCGGATACTGCGCTATATATCCCCATGCCACCGCTGCCAGCATTAATGCCGCGTCGAATGGCGCCAGGGACGCCTTGGTCGCCACTGGTTCCGGACGCATTCCAAATCTTCGAAATGTCGGTATCTGGCGCAGCCCCGTGGCAAACCGCGCAGGCTACCGGCTGCACGCCCGTCCATAAGACCTTACCGTTCAACGACGACACCCCTCGCGGCCCAGGCGCTGGAGCTGGAGCTGGAGCTGGAGCTGGAGCTGGAGCTGGAGCTGGAGCTGGAGCTGGAGCTGGAGCTGGAGCTGGAGCTGGAGCTGGAGCTGGCGCTGGCGCTGGGGCCGGTGCCGGTGCTGGTGCTGGTGCTGGTGCTGGGGCCGGTGCCGGTGCTGGTGCTGGTGCTGGTGCTGGTGCTGGCGCAGATGCGGGTGACGAACCGCTGTCAATGTTGCCATTGCCATTGACGCTACGGTCGGATTTGAGGTCTGTAGCGCCGCCACCGCAGCCAGCCAGCGACAAAATAGCGAACGACATTGCCAGTCCGAAATTCTGCGCACCGTGCTTTGGTGGGTTTAATGAAAATGCAGTTTTCTTGGAAAGTGTGATTTTTGGATTCATGGCTTGGGTTAAATTGATAGCGCTAATTTCTACAGAAAAGTTT
>JAYUHM010000018.1:0-41959 GCA_043766985.1 Polaromonas sp. | reverse complement strand
GAGCACCCCAAGTTGCGTACCCTGCACCGCCCGGCCAATCTTGAAGACCTGTTTCTTAAAATGACAGGCCGCCAAATCAGGGAAGACGCGTAATGCCTGACAACAGCCCCACGTCCACCCCCACGTCGTCACCCTCGCCCTCGCCAACCCCTATGCCAAAGCGCCTGCCAACGCAAGTCGCCAAACCCGCCAGCCTGTGGCGCGCGCCGGAGTTGTCGCTGCGCTGGTGGCCGGTGTTCCTGCGCAACCTGCTGGTCTGGCGCAAGCTGGCCATTCCCAGCCTCGTGGGCAATATTGCCGACCCGCTGATCGCGCTGGTGGCTTTTGGCTACGGGCTGGGCACCCTGGTGGGCGATGTCAAACTCGGCGGCGTTGCCGTGCCCTACGTGGTTTATCTCGGTGGCGGGTACATCTGCACCAGCGCCATGAACGCAGCCTCGTTTGAGGCGCTGTATTCCGCGTTTTCGCGCATGCATGTGCAAAAAACCTGGGACGGCATTATGAACGCGCCGGTGAGCCTGGACGACGTGGTGTTTGCCGAGACGCTGTGGGCCGCCTACAAGGCGCTGTTCACGGTCAGCATCATCATGGTGGTGATGCTGCTCCTGGGAATCAGCCACCAGTGGACACTGCTGCTCGCGTGGCCGGTGCTGCTGCTGGTGGGCATCACGTTTGCATGTATAGCTATGATTTTTACAGCGCTGGCCAAGGGCTATGACTTTTTCACCTACTATTTCACGCTGTTTCTCACCCCCATGATGTTTCTCTCGGGCGTATTCTTCCCGCGTGAGCAGTTGCCCGGCTGGGTACAGGCTATTGCGCAGTGGCTGCCGCTGGGCGCGGCGATTGACTTGGTGCGCCCACTGTTTATGGGGTACCTGCCTGCTGCGCCGTGGCGCAACCTGGCCATCTTGGTAGTAAGCGCCGTGGTGTCGTTTTGGGTGGCGATGGCGCTGATTCGCAAGCGGTTTCGGGCTTAGCAGGTGTTAAAGCTGCTTTGAACACCTTTTTATGAGTGTTTTAGCGTGCTAGCCCAACGGAATGCTGCACGAGAAGCTATTAAATTAGTAGTGCCGTGGGAGAGCAAGTGAGCGGTTGCCAGTGGGATTTACAGCAAGATCTCGTGCTGCATCTGGTCAGCTGCCGTCTCGCGCGAACGTATCAAACGGGCCTGGGTACCATCTACCAGCACCTCGGCCGCGCGGCCACGGGTGTTGTAGTTGCTGGCCATCGACATGCAGTAGGCGCCCGCCGACAGCACGGCCACCAGGTCACCTTGCTGCACGTTCAGGTCACGGTCGTGGCCTAGCCAGTCGCCGCTTTCGCACACAGGGCCTACCACCTCGTAGCAGGAGGCTTCGCCTGCTCGTAGCACTACCGGCACGATGCCGTGGTGCGCTTGGTACATGGCGGGGCGGGGCAGGTCGTTCATGGCGGCATCCACGATGCAGAAGTTCTTTTGCTCGCCGGGTTTCAGGTACAGCACCTCGGTCACGCACACGCCTGCGTTGCCCACCAGTGAGCGGCCGGGCTCGATCATGAGCTGTTTATCACCGTAGCCGCGCGCGTCCAGCTTGGCTAGCAACTGCGCCCACAAGTCATCCGCAGCGGGCGGCGCTACACCTTCGTAATCAATACCCAAGCCACCGCCAAAGTCGATATGCTGAATCGGCACACCTGCAGCCTCGATGGCTTGCACCAAATCGAGCACGCGGTCCATAGCATCCAGATACGGCCCCACACTGGTGATTTGCGATCCAATATGGCAGTCAATGCCCACCACCTTCAAGCCCGGCAGTGCAGCAGCGCGCAGGTAAGTGGCCACGGTGCGCTCGTGCGCTACGCCAAACTTGTTGCCCTTGAGCCCGGTGGAAATGTAGGGGTGCGTCTTGGGGTCGACATTGGGGTTGACGCGAATGCTGATGGAGGCCACTTTGACCATAGAGAGCGCTACTTGGCTGAGCACCTCCAGCTCGGCTTCGCTTTCTACGTTAAAGCAGGCAATGCCCACGTCTAGCGCGCGGCGCATCTCAGCGCGGGTTTTGCCAACGCCCGAGAAAATAATTTTGGCAGGCGCGGCGCCCGCTGCCAGCACACGCTCCAACTCGCCACCTGACACAATGTCAAAGCCGCAACCCGCCTGGGCAAACAACTGCAATAGGGCCAGCGACGAGTTGGCCTTCATGGCGTAGCAAATCAGCGCCTTGCGCCCCGCAAAACCGCGTTGGTAGGCGGCCAGCGCGTTCAACATGGCGGCTTTGGAATACACAAACAGCGGCGTACCGTGCGCTTGCGCCAGCGATGCCACGGGCACGCCCTCTACTTGCAGGCGCTGGTCGTGGTAGGCCACAAAGGGGTGGCCGGGGAGTAGAGTGGTCATGGATTTTGAAATAAAAACTGAATTAGCGAGATGCTGAGGCAGACGGGGCAGGGGCAGCGGGAGCCGCAGGAGCTGGCCCGCCAGGCGCTGGACTTGCCGGCGCACCGGGCAAGGGCAACAGCACTTGCGGCAAGGTGGCCCGGTCGCGGGCGGCGGGTTCGGTGGGCAGGTACAAGGCGCCTTTTTGCCCGCAGCCAGACAGGACCGTGGCCAAAGCCACCACAGCGGCCGCTGCTATGCACAGCCTGCAAAATTGGCCGCCGCGCGGTCTGCCTACAATCAACATGTTAAATCCCATCCCTTGATTGTAATTTGTGCTGCTATGACTGATTTGGAATACGTGAACCATGCTGAGGCTTTGCTACGCGCCGTAGAGGCCCACTGTGACCGCATCAACGATGAAACCGAGGCGGATATCGACAACCAGCGCGTGGGCGGCATGATCACGCTGACCTTTGGTAACCACAGTCAAATCATCATCAACCTGCAAAAACCGTTGCAGGAGGTGTGGATGGCCGCGCGGGCGGGGGGCTTTCACTACAAATTCAACAACGGCTGGCGCAACACCCGCGATGCGACAGAATTTTTTGCTGACCTGAGCCGCTACGCCAGTGAGCAATCTGGGCTGGCGCTCAACTTCAGCGCGTAACCCATTAACGGCCTCAACTAGTTTTTAAACAAGTCGAGGATGCTTTTTTTCTCTTCAGGGGGCGGCGATTGGGCCTCTGGCTCGGCAGCCGGTGCGCGCCTCTCTTCCAGCCCCAAGCTGCGCACGCCAGCGCCCATGGCGTACTCTTCAAAGTACCACTCACCGCCGATATTCAAGACGCCCTCTGGTGCCTTGGGCTCCACCACCGGCACGCCTTTGAGGGCGGTTTCCATAAAGCTGATCCACACTGGCAGGCTCAAGCCGCCGCCGGTTTCTTTGTCGCCCAGCTTGCGCGGCGTGTCGTAGCCAATCCACGTTACCGCCGCCACGGTAGGCTGATAACCCGCAAACCAGGTGTCAAACGAATCGTTGGTGGTGCCGGTTTTGCCGTAAATGTCAGTGCGTTTCAGTAAGCGCTGCGCCTGCGCGGCGGTGCCAGTGCGGGTCACTTCTTGCAGCAAGCTGCTCATTACAAACGCGTTGCGTGCATCAATGCTGCGCAGAGACTCGTTACGCGCTTGCGGCTTAAAACTCAACAGTTCTTTGCCCTTTTGGTCGGTAATCTTGGAAATCATCCACGGGTTGACGCGGTAGCCCCCGTTGGCAAACACCGAGTACCCTGTGGCCATTTGCATCGGCGTAACCGAGCCGGCGCCCAGTGCCATGGTGAGGTAGGCCGGGTGTTTTTCTGCATCAAAGCCAAAGTGCGTGATCCATTCTTGGGCGGTTTGCGGGGTAATCGACTGCAATATGCGGATCGAGATCATGTTTTTAGACTTGGCCAAGCCGCGGCGCAAGGACATGGGACCATCGAAATGGCCGTCATAGTTTTTCGGCTCCCATGGCTGGCCGCCCGTCACATTGCCATCAAAAAACAAAGGCGCATCGTTGATGACGGTGGCTGGCGTAAACCCTTGCTCCAGGGCGGCAGAGTAAATGAAAGGTTTGAAGCTGGAGCCCGGCTGCCGCCAAGCTTGGGTGACGTGGTTGAATTTGTTTTTGTCGTAGTCAAAGCCCCCCACCAGTGCCCGCACCGAGCCGTCGCGCGGGTCAATGGCGACAAATGCGCCCTCTACCTCAGGCAGTTGCGTCATCTCCCAGCTGCCCTTGGAGGTTTTGGCCACCCGGATGAGGGCGCCCCGGCGAATTTTGATATTGGGCGGCGCTTTGTCTGACAGACCCGATTGCGCGGGCCGCAGGCCGTCACCCACAATCTCGACGGTCTCGCTGTTTTGGCGCAGCGCGACAATCTTTCTGGGGCTGGCTTCCAGCACCACGGCGGACATTACATCGTCGTTATCGGGTCGCTCGGTCAGCGCTTCGTCAACCGCTTCCTCCGCCTCACGCGGGTCTTTGGGCAGGTCGATAAACTTCTCTGGGCCGCGGTAGGCTTGGCGGCGCTCAAAATCCATGATGCCTTTGCGCAGCGCACGGTAGGCCGCCTGCTGCTCGTTGCTGCGCAGCGTGGTGTAGACGTTCAGGCCGCGGGTGTAGGCGTCTTCACCATACTGGGCGTAAATCAGCTGGCGCACGGTCTCAGCGACGTATTCAGCATGCACCCGTGTGGTGTCGGGCCCCAGCCTGACCTTGATATCTTCCACTTTGGCGATGTCGGCCTGCGCCTGGGTAATAAAGCCATTTTCTACCATCCGCTCAATGATGTATTGCTGGCGAAAGCTGGCCCGCTTGGGGTTGATGATGGGGTTAAAAGCCGATGGCGCCTTCGGCAAACCAGCCAGCATGGCGGCTTGGGCGATGGAGATATCTTTCAGCGGCTTGCCAAAATAGGCTTCACTGGCCGCCGAGAAACCGTAGGCACGGTTGCCCAGGAAAATCTGGTTCATGTAGATTTCCAGAATCTGGTCTTTCGTCAGCAAGTGCTCCAGTTTGAAGGTCAGCAAGATTTCGTAGACCTTGCGCATGTAGTTTTTGTCGGACGACAAATACACGTTGCGCGCCACTTGCATAGTGATGGTCGAGCCGCCCTGGCTCTTCGCATTCTTCAAATTGGCCAGCGCCGAGCGCACAAAGGCTTTGTAGTCCACGCCGCCATGCGAGAAAAACCGTGCGTCTTCAATCGCCAACACCGCATCAATCATCACTTTGGGGATCTCTTTGATGGGAGTGAGGTTGCGCCGCTCTTCGCCAAACTCCCCGATCAAAGCGCCATCAGCGGAAAAGACCCGCAACGGCAATTTCGGCCGGTAGTCTGATAAGTCGGACACATCAGGCAGGTTGGGGTAGGCCACGGCCAGTGATGTCGCAATCACCAGCAGCACAGCCACCACGCCTGCCACTGCGGCGCCGGCCAAGCCCGCTAGAATTTTTAGCAGTATGCGCGGCCACGAGCCTGCGCTCAGGCGCGCAACGATGGACTTGGCTGCGGGCGTTCGGGAAGAGTCTGGCATGGAGATGGAAATGTAAAAGGCGCAAGGCCCTGCGTGTAAATGCCAAGTCGGCAACTATATTATAGAAATGGCACCGTCTTCAGACCGGTAAGGCATGTAAGCGGACGTTGTTGCCGGGCCACAACTTGTGGGGCAAGTACTTTGTTCCATTGAGCACTGGTTAAATTCACATAGACTATGCCCTATAAAGCGTTGGATTTTGACAACGCTCGAAAACCAGTAAAAAGGGAAAAATCGTTGCTGTTCAACAGGCTTGCTGATAGCATTGAAGTACTTTCTTAAGTTTAGAAGCACAATCTTTCAGCTACTGACCCCCATTCATAGACACCTGCGGAGTTCAATTTGAATCCATTTGCATCGCTTTTCAGTCGCCAGCCTGCGCCGCTCATTGGGCTAGACATAAGCTCGTCTAGCGTCAAACTGGTCGAGCTTGGTCGCGGCAATGACGGCGAGCTCGTGTTGGAGCGCTGCGCCGTTGAGCAGCTAGAAAAAGGTTGGATTACCGACGGCAATGTCGAGAAATTCGACGAAGTGGCTGATGCTATTCGCCGCGTAGTGAAAAAAAGCGGTACCAAAACCAAAAACGTCGCCATGTCTTTGCCCGCCTCGGCGGTCATTACCAAAAAAATCGTGCTTCCCGGCGGTATGTCGGACGCCGAACTCGAGCTCCAGGTGGAGTCGGAGGCCAATCAGTACATTCCGTTTTCGCTGGATGAAGTGAGTCTGGACTTCTGCGTGGTGGGCCCCAGTGCTACCTCGGCAGGTGATGTGGAAGTGTTGATTGCCGCCTCACGTAAGGAAAAAGTTCAAGATCGCCAAGGTTTGGCTGAAGCCGCTGGCCTTAAGCCCGTGGTGGTTGACGTAGAGTCATATGCGTCCAGGCTGGCCACAGGCCGTTTGATAGACGCCTTGCCTAACAAAGGTGCAGACATCATGGTCGCCCTCTTTGAGGTGGGCGCCATGACCACCAGCATGCAGGTTATTCGCAATGACGAGGTGCTGTATGACCGTGACCAAGCCTTTGGCGGAGCGCAATTGACCCAATTGATCGTCCGCCAGTATGGCTTTTCGCCAGAAGAAGCTGAAACCAAAAAACGCAGCGGTGACTTGCCTGAAGACTATGACAGCGGCGTATTGCGCCCGTTTGTAGACAATTTGGCGCAAGAAATTGGCCGTGCTTTGCAGTTTTTCTTTACCAGCACACCTTATAACCGGGTGGACTACGTCATGCTTGCAGGTGGTTCGTCGTCTTTGCCGGGATTGTGCGAGGCTGTCACCACCCAAACCAGCTTTGCCTGCCAGTTAATTAACCCGTTTGAGGGTATGAAAATGGGTGGTGGCGTGCGAGAGAAAAAAATGCGGCGTGAAGCGCCTTCTTACCTGAGTGCCTGTGGTCTGGCGATGCGGAGGTTTCTACAGTGATACTGATTAACCTATTGCCGCACCGTGAGGCGGCCCGCAAACGCAGAAAAGAAGCATTTTTTGTATCCCTAGGCGCTGCAGCTCTGCTCGGTGGTCTTATCTGCGGCGCAGTGTACGTGTGGTACCAAGCGCAAATATCCAGCCAGCAGAACAAAAACACCTTCTTGCAGGGTGAGATTAAAAAACTCGAAGTGCAAATTAAGGATGTGGCCACTCTGCAAGCCGAAATTGCCTCATTGCGCGCACGCCAACAAGCGGTTGAAGACCTGCAATCGGGCCGCAACATGCCTGTTCACTTGCTCAATGAGTTGGTCAAGCAGTTGCCAGATGGCGTGTACGTTAACTCCATGAAGCAAGACGGCACCAATATCGCGCTGTCCGGCGTTGCGCAGTCCAACGAACGCGTGTCTGAACTGCTGCGTAATTTGTCGAACAATAGCACTTGGCTGATGCGCCCTGAGTTGATTGAGATTGTGGCTTCCAGCGTCACCCTAAGTCCGCGCGATCAGCGTAGGGTTTCAAATTTTTCGATCAAAGCGCAAATACGCAAACCAGCGGATGTGGAAAAAACCGCTACAAGCGCAAGCTCCCCAGTCGTCGCACCTGCAGTTGGTGCGTCTGCGGCCGCCGCTACCAAAAAGATATAGGGAGGTTTATTGACATGGCTAAAACTCCCAAAGTAAATACCGACTTCGCCGCACTGGGCGAAAGGTTGAGTTCGCAGTTTCGTGGCCTTAACCCCAACGACCCGTCTACCTGGCCCGCACTGCCGCGCTATGGCTTGTGTGCCTTGGTGACAATTGCGGTGGTTGCAGGCCTGTGGTTTGCGTGGCTCAATGCATCTGACGACGAACTTAAAGCCGAGCAGGCTAAAGAGTTGACATTGCGAGACGACTACAAGAAAAAACTGGTGCAAGCGGTCAATCTCGAGGCGCTGAAAAAGCAGCGTGAGCAAGTGCAGCAGTACGTGACGCAGCTGGAAAAGCAATTGCCCAGCAAAGCAGAGATGGACGCCTTGCTGTCAGACATTAACCAAGCCGGTTTGGGGCGCAGTTTGCAATTTGATTTTTTCAAGCCTGGTGCAGTTAGCGTGAAAGAGTACTATGCGGAACTACCAATTTCTATGCGCGTTGTGGGGCGTTATCACGACCTGGGTTCTTTTGCCTCAGACGTTGCCAATTTGTCGCGCATTGTGACGTTGAACAATTTGACCATAGTTCCTGCCAAAGACGGCACCTTGGCCATGGATGCGACCGCCAGGACCTACCGTTATCTTGACCAAGAAGAAGTGCAAGCCCAGCGCAAAGCCACAGCTCCTGGAGCAAAGAAATGAAGCTGCTTTCTTTTAGCCTTTTATTTGCCGCTGGCGTTTTCGGCGCAGTTTTATCAGGATGCTCTGGCGCGGAGCAAGAAGACTTGCAGCGCTGGATGACCGAGCAGCGTAACGCCACCAAGCCTACTGTTGTACCTATCCCCGAGCCCAAGCGATTCAGTCCTGCGCCTTATGGTCAGCTGGCCGCTGTTGAGCCTTTTAGCAATCAAAAGCTAACGCAAGCCTTAAAGCGTGACTCGGCCCAAGCAACATCGAATGCGGCTTTAGTTGCCCCAGAGCTCAATCGCCGCAAGGAGCCGCTTGAGGCCTTCCCGCTGGATTCAATGGCATTGGTTGGCAGCTTATTGCCTGCTGGCAAGCCAGTCGCCTTGGTCAAGGTAGACAATTTGCTGTACCAAGTGAAGGTGGGCAACTACCTTGGTCAAAATTACGGAAAAGTCACCAAAGTCAGCGAGACTGAGGTGGCACTAAGAGAAATTGTGCAAGATGCGGCGGGCGAGTGGATCGAGCGTCAAGCCAGCTTGCAGCTTCAAGAGAGGTCGACGAAATGATGAGACATACAACTACGTTGCTACAACGTGCAACACGCGCTTTGGCAGCAGCGGGGCTGGCGCTTGGAGCGGTGTCTGTGCAAGCACAAAATGCGATTGAATCGGTTGCGGCTTCGATCCAAGGCGGTGTCGAGGTGGTCAGGGTCGACCTGACTCAACCATTGACGACAGTGCCTACCGGTTTCACTATCCAGTCACCCGCGCGTATCGCACTGGACTTTCCGGGTGTCGGAAATTCGATGGGCCGGTCGCAGGTAGAGATTAACCAAGGTAACCTGAAGTCTGCCAACGTTGTACAGGCCGGCGAGCGTACCCGCTTGGTTTTAAACCTCAAGCAAGCCACCAGCTATAAGGCCGAGATTCAAGGCAAGTCACTGCTGATATATATGGACCCGCTGTCCGCCGGCGTGGCACCCGCAACCTCCAACCAACCGCAAACCACCTTTGCTGAAAACCGCAACCGTGAATCGGCACCGCTCAAAGACATTGATTTTCGCCGTGCACCCGACGGTGCGGG
Source organism: Polaromonas sp. (assembly GCA_043766985.1). GTDB lineage: Bacteria > Pseudomonadota > Gammaproteobacteria > Burkholderiales > Burkholderiaceae_C > JAAFIP01. The sequence goes on along the minus strand of JAYUHM010000018.1, from coordinate 32,699 downwards.
CCGCGTGGTGGTTGACTTGGCCAATAACCAAGTGGGCGTTGATATCAAGCAGCAAGGCCAAAACCTGGTGGTTGAATTTTTAAAAACGTCGTTGCCAGAAGGACTGCGCCGCAGGCTTGACGTGGGTGACTTTGGTACGCCCGTACAACTTATTAGCACATTCCAAGCCGGTGACCGCGTGCGCATGGTGATTGAGCCCAAGGGACAGTGGGTGCACAGCGCTTACCAAAGTGACAGCCAGTTTGTTCTGGAAGTGCGCCAACAAAAAATCGACCCCGACAAGCTGACCAAAGGCCCCGGCTACAGTGGCGAAAAGCTGTCGCTGAACTTCCAAAACATCGAAGTCAGGTCGTTGCTGCAAGTGATTGCCGATTTCACCAACTTCAACGTCATCACCTCTGATTCGGTCACAGGCGGCGTCACCTTGCGCCTGAAAGACGTGCCTTGGGACCAGGCCTTGGACATCATCTTGCAAGCCAAAGGTCTGGGCATGCGCAAAACCGGCAACGTGTTGTGGATTGCGCCCAAAGAAGAGATCACCGCCAAAGAAAAACTGGAGTTGGAGTCTATAGCCGCGCTGCAAAACCTCGAACCCGTGCGTTCCCAAGCTTTCCAGCTTAACTACACCAAGGCGGCAGACATTGCCGCGCAAATTGGCCAAAGCTCCGGCGGGGCAGGTCAAAACAACACCCGCATTCTGTCGCCCCGTGGCAGTGTCATTGCCGAGCCGCGTACCAACCAGTTGTTCGTCACCGACATTCCCCCCAAGCTGGAAGCCGTTCAAGCGCTGATTTCCAAACTGGATATTGCAGTACGCCAAGTGCTGATTGAAGCGCGCATTGTGGAAGCGTCAGACACGTTTGGCCGGTCTCTGGGCGTCAAACTGGGTGGCGCAGACCTGCGCGGCGTGCGCGGTGGTGATGCGGGCTACGGAGTAACGGGCAACAACCGTGTTGCTCTGGGTACCAGCTACGGTAATGCCGTGGCCACCACAGGCCAAGGCGGCACGCTGGATACAACTTCCAATTTTGTGAACTTACCCGCTATTGGTCAAAACGGCTATTCTCCAGCGGCCGTTGCCGTGTCTATCTTCAGTTCTGCCGCCAATCGGTTTTTAAACTTGGAAATCTCCGCCTTGGAGGCGGACGGCAAAGGCAAAGTAGTCTCTAGCCCCCGCGTAGTAACAGCCGACCAAACTCGCGCGCTCATCGAACAAGGTACCGAGCTGCCTTACCAAGTTGCCACCTCCAGCGGTGCAACGTCCATTGCATTCAGAAAAGCCAACCTCAAGCTTGAAGTCACGCCGCAGATCACGCCGGAAGGCAACATCATTTTGGACCTTGACGTCAACAAAGACAGCGTAGGCCAGTCCACCGCGTCCGGGTTTGCCATCAACACCAAGCACATCAAGACGCAGGTGTTGGTTGAAAACGGCGGCACGGTGGTCATCGGCGGTATCTTTGAACTCAACGAAACCGAGTCCGAAACCCGCGTGCCCTTGCTGGGCGACTTGCCTGTAGTGGGCAACCTGTTTAAGAGCCGCACACGCAGCACAAATAAACAGGAAATGCTGGTATTTATCACGCCAAAGATGGTGTCGGATCGCGCTGCGGTGCGTTGATTATTTAAAATACACGCTTTAGTATTCCACTCTCGATTCTCCAATAGGGTTGTAACATGCGCTTTGTAAAAGTTTTCTTAATTGGTTCGCTTCTAGCAATGCTGGCTGCTTGTGGCGGCGGTGGCGGAAGTGCTGGCGCGGTGCCGGGAACTGTAGCTGCTGGAACTACAACTGCTGTCGTAGCAGGTACTACGACAGCAGTAGTTGGTGTTGCAACTTTCTCTGTTGCACTAGAAAAAACATCTATCGCCAATAATGGTGTTGATCAGAGCAAACTCACAGTAACGGCGTTAGACGCTGACAATAACGTCGTTCCGGGTGCGACTGTCAAAGTAAGTACTGACAATAATTCAATATTCGTACCTCCAACCAGTACGGCAACAGACACCAGTGGAAGCTATGTAGGTGTCGTCAAATCCGGAGCAGACAAGTCGGATCGTATTATCAACGCTACCGTAACCGTCAATGGCATTAGTAAAACCGTAGGTCTGCAGGTCAAAGGTAGTCAATTGGCGGTTACTTTGGTGCCTGCTGTAGCTGCGCCAGGCAGCACTGTAACGTTGACTGCAACAGCCAAAGACGCCAATGGTAATGGAATAAGTGGAGTGGATGTCGGTATTACAGGTGCAGTATCAACCAGCATACCAACGGATATAAATGGTGTTGCGACTGTAATTTTCACTGTTCCGTCAAGCGTTGGCACCTATAACGTCAATGCGTCTGGCTCAGGTGTGAAGGCAGTATCTAGTTTGGTAGTGACGACTGGTGGCGGCGGTGGCATTCCGGCTGCCGTAATACCAGCGGGCGTGCTTCCTTCTTTTGCAATCAGTCCCACTGTGCTAGCGCCAAATACTGTAGGTAGTTCTGCGAACCAATCGAATTTTCGTTTCGTGATACTGGATCCAAACAATATTCCTATTCCTAACGTTCGTGTACGTTTTCAGAAAAATGGAGTGGGGCTCGGCTACGACGGTCAGATCACTTCAGGTGCGAACACCGTTCCAACCAACGCGTCAGGCGTAGCCACGGCGGCTTATATTGCGGGCATTGAATCTAGCCCGACAAACGGTGTATCTTTCAGAGCCTGCTACAGCGCTGTAGATTTTACCAGTGCTACGAATTGCCCGCAATCTGTGGTGGCCAATATGACAGTAGCTGGCGCTGCAGTAGCGATTTCGATTGGTGCGAATAATAAACTAGAGCCACCTGGTGTTGGTACATATTCGCAAAAATTTGCAGTTACTATTGTGGACTCTGCGGGTAGAGCCATTGTCGGCGCACCTGTAGCTTATTCAGTTGACATCACACATTTTGGTAAAGGTTCATATAACCAAACATCAACTCTGTCGATCTCGGCTAACGATATTGGGTTTGCTACGCCTGATTTGTCAACGCCTCCTGGAACATCAAGTTTTCGAGTGAGTTGCCCTAACGAAGACACTAATAGAAATGCGAGTATCGATCCGAGCGAAGATATTAATAACAATGGCGTCTTGGAACCTAGGGCCTCTGACGTCAGTATTGCTCCCGCCACTCCTGGCGTTACAACTACGGATGCGAATGGTGTTTTGCTTTTGACTGTCACTTGGTTGCAAAGTGTCGCTACTTGGGAAGTGTTTCGCATCAAGGTGACTACCAACGTCTTTGGTTCTCAAAGTGTTGCAGCGAGCTCGTTCCCAACGTTATTTATAGTTGGCGACGATGCGGTGGGCGCGTTTGCGGCCTTCAAAATACCTCCCTATGGTACGGGTGCCTGTAATCAACCCTAGCGCTAGGACGTTCTATTGATTGCACTCGTCGGCCTTCCAGGCTCTGGCAAATCCACCGTAGGGCGACAACTTGCCCGGAGCATGGGCCTGCCCTTTATTGATTCTGATCCCGAGATTGAGCGGCGCATTGGGTGCACGATCCGGGAGTATTTTGAGCGTGAGGGTGAGGACAGCTTTCGGGACGCGGAAGAGGCGACGATTGCTGAACTTACCCAGCCTGTAGGCAGCGCTGGCGTAGCTGCAAACACGCGATGTGTTCTATCTACCGGCGGCGGTACGGTGCTGCGACAAGCCAACCGTGACCGACTGCGCGCGAGCGGCTATGTCATTTACCTGCGCTCCAACCCCGAAGAAGTGTTCAAACGCTTGCGGCATGACCGCAACCGCCCGCTCTTGCAGGTGGGCGACCCGTTGCAACGGCTGGAGGACTTGTTTGCTGTGCGCGACCCGCTGTACCGCGAGACGGCGCACTTTGTGATTGATACGGGGCGGCCATCGGTGGCCACCTTGGTGAACATGATTGTGATGCAGCTTGAACTGGCGGGTGCGCTCCCCAGCAAGTGATAATCACTGGGTGACTACCAGCTCCCCACCCCCACACCGCCTGACGATTGCGCTTGGCGAGCGCTCTTACCCTATCGTGATTGGCGCTGGCCTGTTTGACCAAGCCAGCACCTATGCGGCTTTGCCCGGCGCCCAAACTGCCTTGATCGTTACCAATACGACGGTAGGCCCGCTGTACGCTGAGCGCTTGGCGCAGGCATTGCGCGGCAAATACGCCGTGGTGCATAGCGTGGTGTTGCCCGACGGTGAGGCGTATAAAACCTGGCAAACGCTGAATTTAATCTTTGATGCCCTGCTGCTGCACGGCTGCGACCGCAAGACCGTGCTGTTTGCCTTAGGCGGCGGCGTGGTGGGCGACATGACGGGTTTTGCCGCTGCCAGCTATATGCGTGGCGTGCCGTTTGTGCAAGTGCCCACTACTCTCTTGGCGCAGGTGGATTCGTCGGTAGGCGGCAAAACGGCTATCAATCACCCCCTAGGCAAAAACATGATTGGCGCGTTTTACCAGCCCGCGCTGGTGGTGTGCGACCTAGACACACTCAAAACCCTGCCCGCGCGGGAGATGTCGGCTGGATTGGCCGAGGTAATTAAGTACGGGCCGATAGCTGACATGGCATTTATGGACTGGCTGGAGCAGAACATGGACGGCCTGCGCGTGGGCCAGCCTGCGCTGTTGGCCCACGCGGTGCAACGCAGTTGTGAAATCAAGGCACATGTAGTGGGCGCTGACGAGCGCGAGCAGGGCTTGCGGGCCATATTGAACTTTGGCCACACCTTTGGCCACGCCATTGAGGCGGGCATGGGCTACGGCGCCTGGCTGCATGGCGAGGCGGTGGGCTGCGGCATGGTGATGGCCGCCAGGCTGTCGCAGGCGCTGGGTTTGGTGGACGAAGCTTTGGTGCAACGGTTGCAAAAATTGATCGAACGCGCAGGCCTGCCTACCGTGGCACCGGTACTGTCACTGGGCAGCGCAGTAGATGTGCCCGAGCGTTACCTGCAGCTCATGCGCCTAGACAAAAAAGCCGAAGCGGGTGCGATGAAATTTGTGACGATTGACGCGCCCGGCCGCGCCAGTGTGCGCAGCGCGCCCGATGCCTTGGTGCGCAGCGTGATTTCAAGTAGTCTGCCATGATGGCGGATATAACTATTAAAATAATAGCACCTTGTGCCATGCTCCATTGGGCTCACACCCTATTTTCATACTAAATGGCTGCCTCAATGACCCTAGCGGCCTACGCCAGCCATCCGCACGCCAGCCGCGGCAGGCGCCACCCCGAGCCGACCGGCCAGCACGTTGCCGAGCAGCGCAGCGAGTTCCAACGCGACCGTGATCGCATCGTGCATTCCAGTGCTTTTCGCCGGCTGGTCTACAAAACGCAGGTGTTTTTAAACCATGAAGGCGACCTGTTTCGAACCCGGCTGACCCATTCGCTGGAGGTGGCCCAGCTGGGCCGCAGCATGGCTAGGGCGCTGGGTTTGAATGAAGACTTGGTAGAGGCCATCGCCCTGGCGCATGACCTGGGACACACGCCCTTTGGCCACGCCGGGCAAGACGCGCTGAACGCCTGCATGCAGGGCCACGGCGGGTTTGAACACAACCTGCAAAGCCTGCGCGTGGTGGACAGCCTAGAAGAGCGCTACCCCAGCTTTGACGGCCTCAACCTGACCTTTGAAACCCGCGAAGGCATCCTCAAACACTGCTCGGCCGTCAATGCCCAGCGCATTGAGGCGCTGGAGCCCGGCGGTGTAGCCCACCGCTTTATTAACCGCAGCCAGCCCAGCCTGGAGGCGCAGCTGACCAACCTGGCCGACGAGATAGCCTACAACGCCCACGACATGGACGACGGTGTGCGCTCCGGCTTGATCAGCCTGGAGCAGTTGGGCGAGCTGGCCCTGTTTGCCCACTACCGCCGAGACGTATTGCACCAGCACCCGCAGTTAAGCGGCCGCAGGCTGCTGTTTGAGGTGATCCGCCGCATGCTCAGCGCGCAGGTGTATGACGTGATCGACACCACACGCGCCGCCTTGGTGCTGCAGCAGGTGGTCAGTGCCGATGGCGCGCGGGTATTGCCGCCGCTGGTGCAGTTTTCTGACGCCATGCGCCTGCAGACCAATGAAATAAAGCGCTGGCTGCTGCAAAATTTATACCGCCACCCGCAGGTCATGCAGACCACCGTGCAAGCGCAGGGTGTGGTGAACGACCTGTTTGCCGCCTATACCCGCACGCCGCAGCACATGCCTGCCAGCTACGCGCAGCAACCCAACCAACCCCGCGCCGTGGCCGACTACATTGCCGGTATGACCGACCGCTTTGCGCAGCGCGAGCACGAGCGCCTGCAGGCCATTTGAAAATACAATCAAACACTACCAAGAATAATGTTACAGCGGAGAACCCATGAGTTTTCTTAACGACCTGAAAAACCAAGCCCAGTCTCTGCAAGACCAGCAGCAAGGCCAACACCAAGACGTCACCGCCAACACCGAGGTGACCGAGATTGCCTGCAAAGTGGCCCTGAAATACCTGCAAGACCTGACGGCACAGCTCAACATCATCCAGCCCCCGGCGCACGGCAGCTACAGCTTGGATGGCAAAACGCCGTGGCCCGCGCTGAAGCTTGCCACCTTTCGCTGCGATGCCCGCAAAAAAATGCTGCGCAGCAAAGAGGCCTTTGACTATGTGGCCATTGGGTGGAATATCGTGCCCACAGCTGGCAAAGCTTTGCAGCACAGCGTCACCGTCAACTTTCCGCCGGACCTGGAGCGTGTGGCCCAGCGCCTGAGCACAGGCCAAGTGCGCCATGAGCGCAAAGAGACCCGCCACCCCGATACCAACAAGCTGCTAGCCTATGTGTTTGAGTACGACACAGCCAGCTTTGGCAGCCTCACGCTCACCCCCGAGCATGATGTCGGCCATGTGGCCTTCAGGGTGTGCAATGTGGGCGGTTTTCAAATTCTCAACACCCGCTATCCTGCCAGCCAGGTCAACCAAAGCCTGATGGACGAGTTGGCTAAATACCTGGTGGGGCAGGGTAGCCGGTTTGGGTAATTTCAGAGGGAATTGGGCGCTAGCTCAATAAGTTGAGCAGCAAATTGGGGTCAGATCAAATTTATCATAATCCGATAAACTATCTCCATGGCCCGCCAACCCCGTCTTACCCTCCCCGACTACCCGCACCACGTCATCCAGCGAGGTAACAACAAGCAGGCAATCTTTGGAGGCGCGGCCGATTACCAGGCTTTGCTGGCGCTGCTGCTAGAGGCGGCGCAGCTGCATAAAGTGGCTATTCACAGCTATGTGCTGATGAGCAACCACTTGCATCTGCTGGCCACGCCGCAGGACGATGTGGGGCTACCGCTGATGATGCAGCACGTGGGCCGCAGCTATGTGCGGCTGTTTAACAAAACCCACCAGCGCACCGGCACGCTGTTCGAGGGGCGCTATAAAAGCACACTGATCCAAACCGAGCGCTATCTGCTGGCCTGCATGGCCTATATTGACCTGAACCCGGTGCGTGCGGGTATGGTGGCGCAGCCACAAGACTATCCTTGGAGCAGCTATGGGTACTACGCCGGACTGCGCTCTGACCCGTTGGTTACGCCGCATCCACATTTTTGGAACTTGGGCAACACGCCTTTTGCACGAGAGGCAGCCTATGTGAACCTGGTGCAGGCGGGTGTGAGCGGCGCGGATGAGCGGGCGCTAACTAACACGGCGCTGCGCAGTTGGGCGCTGGGGGATGAAGATTTTCTGGCCGATTTGGAGAAGTCTACTCAAAGAAGGGTGCGGCCAGGATTGAAAGGGCGACCTATGAAGCTTGAGTCGGATGGTTCGGGTGCTGAAATAAAGCATTAAATCAGCTTGCAGCCTAATAAAATATCGCACATGCAGCTATTAAATTCGATATGTCCCTATTTAATTTGAACTTGAAAAATAGGTAAATTAAATTTGATCTGACCCCATTTATTGTATTTGTAGTTTTTGCTGCACTGCATTAAACTACGATTCCCCTTTTGGAATTGACTGGAGAAGCACATGGGTGCCATAGATAAAGAGATCGCAGCGGCTGCTGCACACGGTATGTACCAGCCTGCGAGCGAGAAAGACGCTTGTGGTGTGGGTTTTGTGGCGCATGTCAAAGGTGCCAAGTCGCACTCCATCATCCAGAACGGCTTGAAGATTTTGGAAAATCTGGACCACCGGGGCGCTGTGGGCGCGGACGAGCTGTGTGGTGACGGTGCAGGCATTTTGATCCAGCTGCCGGACGATTTTTACCGGGAAGACATGGCCAAGCATGGTGTAGAGCTGCCCGCCCCGGGTGAATACGGCGTAGGCATGATCTTTTTGCCTAAGGAGCATGCGTCGCGTTTGGCCTGCGAGCAGGAGCTGGAGCGCGCTGTGAAAGCCGAAGGCCAGGTGGTGATTGGCTGGCGCGATGTGCCGGTGAACCGCGACATGCCGATGTCGCCCTTTGTGCGCGAAAAAGAGCCGATTATTCGGCAGATTTTCATTGGCCGTGGCACCGACATTACCGTGCCCGACGCGCTGGAACGCAAGCTGTATGTGATCCGCAAAACCGCCAGCGCTGCGATCCAAAACCTGGGCCTCAAGCACAGCAAAGAATACTATGTGCCCAGCATGAGCTGCCGCACCGTGGTGTACAAGGGCTTGCTGCTGGCCACGCAAGTGGGCGATTACTACCAAGACCTGCAAAACGCCAAATGCGTCTCGGCTCTGGCCCTGGTGCACCAGCGCTTTTCGACCAACACCTTCCCCGAGTGGCCTCTCGCCCACCCGTACCGCTATGTGGCGCACAACGGCGAGATCAACACCGTGCGGGGCAACTTCAACTGGATGCGCGCTAGAGAAGGCGTGATGAAGTCGCCCGTGCTGGGTGATGATTTGAAGAAGCTCTACCCCATCAGCTTTGAAGGCCAGTCCGACACCGCCACCTTTGACAACGCGCTGGAACTGCTGACCGCTGCCGGTTACCCCATCGCCCACGCCATGATGATGCTGATGCCCGAGCCTTGGGAGCAGCACACCCTGATGGACGAGCGCCGCCGCGCTTTTTATGAATACCACGCCTCGATGATCGAGCCCTGGGACGGCCCAGCCGCCATTGCCTTCACCGATGGCCGCCAGATTGGTGCCACGCTAGACCGCAACGGCCTGCGCCCCGCACGCTATATCTTGACCGATGATGATCTGGTGGTCTGCGCATCCGAAGCGGGTGTGTTGCACCACATCCCCGAGAGCAAAATCGTCAAAAAATGGCGCTTGCAACCCGGCAAGATGTTCTTGATCGACCTGGAGCAAGGCCGCTTGATCGACGACGAAGAATTAAAAAGCCAACTCGCCAACAGCAAGCCCTACCGCCAGTGGATTGACGAAGTGCGCATCAAGCTGGACGATGTGCCTGCTGCCGCGAAAGTGGAGTTCACGCCATCGAAAGAAACACTGTTAGACCGCCAACAGGCCTTCGGCTACACGCAGGAAGACCTGAAATTCCTGATGGCCCCCATGGCCGCCAACGCCGAAGAAGCCGTCGGTTCCATGGGCAACGACAGCCCGCTGGCCGTGTTGTCGGACAAAAACAAGCCGCTGTACAACTACTTTAAACAGCTCTTTGCCCAGGTGACCAATCCGCCGATTGACTCGATCCGCGAGCAGATCGTCATGTCCCTGGTGTCCTTCATCGGCCCCAAGCCGAACCTGCTGGACATCAACGCCGTCAACCCACCGCTACGCCTGGAAGTGAGCCAGCCCGTGCTGGACTTTACCGACATGGCCAAGCTGCGCGACATTGCCGCGCATTCACGCGGCAAGTTCAAAAGCTACACGCTCGACATCACCTACCCCGCAGCCTGGGGCCGCGAAGGCGTAGAAGCCAAAATCGCTTCGCTGTGCGCCGAAGCCGTGGACGCGATCAAGAGCGGCCACAACATCCTCATCGTGTCCGACCGCGCAATGAGCGAGGCCCGCGTGCCCGTGCCCGCGCTGCTGGCCTTGTCGGCTATCCACCAACACTTGGTCAAAGCCGGCCAGCGTTGCAATGCCGGTTTGATCATGGAGACGGGCTCGGCCCGCGAGACGCACCACTTCGCCCTGCTGGCAGGCTACGGCGCAGAGGCCGTGCACCCCTACTTGGCGCTGGAGACGGTGATCGAGCTGACCAAGCACACCAAAGACATGGATGCCGACAAGGCGGTCTACAACTTTGTCAAAGCCGTCGGCAAGGGCCTGAACAAGGTCATGTCCAAGATGGGCATCAGCACCTACATGAGCTACTGCGGCTCGCAGATTTTTGAAGCTGTAGGCCTGGACAAACCCTTCGTGGAGAAATACTTCTACGGCACCGCTACCCAGGTAGGCGGCATCGGCGTGTTTGAGATCGCCGAAGAAGCCATCCGCACCCACGCAGCGGCCTACGGGACGGATCCGATTCTGGACAGTATGCTGGAAGTGGGCGGTGAGTACGCCTGGCGCGTGCGCGGCGAAGACCATATGTGGACCCCCGACGCGATTGCCAAGCTGCAACACGCCACCCGCGCCAACAACGCGGCCACGTACAAAGAGTACGCGCAGATCATCAACGACCAAAGCAAGCGCCACCTCACGCTGCGCGGCCTGTTCGAGTTCAAGTTTGACCCGACTAAGGCCATCAGCATCGACGAAGTAGAGCCCGCCAAAGAAATCGTCAAACGCTTCGCATCCGGTGCTATGTCGCTCGGCTCCATCAGCACCGAAGCGCACACCACCCTGGCCGTGGCCATGAACCGCATTGGCGGCAAGAGCAACACGGGCGAGGGCGGTGAAGACCCGCTGCGCTACCGCGCCGAAGTGGCCGCTGCCCGCGAAGAAAACGCCAAGCTGGGTTTGGCCGACGGCAAAGGCAAGCGCTTCATTCCCGTCATCAAAGACGGCGACAGCGTGGGCACCAGCCTGGGCAATGAGCGCATCGTCTCTGACATTCCTTTGAAGGCCGGTGACTCACTGCGCAGCAAGATCAAACAAGTGGCTTCCGGTCGCTTTGGCGTGACGGCAGAGTACCTGTCGTCTGCTGATCAGATTCAGATCAAGATGGCGCAAGGTGCCAAGCCCGGTGAGGGGGGCCAGTTGCCCGGCAGCAAGGTCAGCGAGTACATCGGCGCGCTGCGCTTTAGCGTGCCCGGTGTCGGCCTCATCAGCCCGCCGCCGCACCACGACATTTACTCGATTGAAGACCTGGCCCAACTCATCCATGACCTGAAAAACGCCAACAGCGCGGCCGATATTTCGGTCAAGCTGGTGAGCGAAGTGGGCGTGGGCACGGTAGCCGCAGGCGTTGCCAAATGCAAGGCCGACCACGTGGTCATCGCCGGGCACGACGGCGGCACGGGCGCATCGCCCCTGTCCAGCCTCAAGCACGCAGGCACGCCGTGGGAACTGGGCCTGGCTGAGACGCAGCAGACCCTGGTGCTCAACCGCCTGCGCGGACGCATCCGTGTTCAAGCCGACGGCCAGATGAAGACGGGCCGCGATGTAGTGATTGCCGCCCTCTTGGGTGCCGACGAGATGGGCTTTGCCACCGCACCGCTGGTGGCCGAGGGCTGCATCATGATGCGCAAATGCCACCTCAACACCTGCCCCGTAGGCGTGGCCACGCAAGACCCGGTGCTGCGTGCCAAGTTCTCTGGCAAGCCCGAGCATGTGGTCAACTATTTCTTCTTTGTCGCCGAAGAAGTGCGCGGCATCATGGCGCAGCTGGGCATCAAAAAGTTTGAGGATCTGATTGGCCACGCCGAGCTGCTGGACACGCAAAAAAGCATCTCGCACTGGAAGGCCAAGGGCCTGGACTTCAGCCGCATCTTCTACCTGCCCGAAGTGCCCGCCGATGTACCGCGCAAGCACGAAGGCGTGCAAGACCACGCGCTGAACAAAGCGCTGGATTTGAAGCTGATCGAAAAAGCCCGCCCCGCGCTGGAAAAAGGCGAGAAGGTGCATTTCATCGAGCAAGCGCGCAATGTGAACCGCTCGGTCGGTGCCATGCTCTCAGGCGAAGTGGCCAAGCGTTACGGCTCAGCAGGTTTGCCGGATGACACCATCCGCATCCAGCTAGAGGGCACAGGCGGCCAAAGCTTCGGTGCCTTCCTGGCACGCGGCATCACGCTGTATTTGATTGGCGAGGCCAACGACTACACCGGTAAAGGCATGAGCGGTGGCCGCATTATCGTGCGCCCGAGCATTGACTTCCGCGGCAACGCCACAGAGAACATCATCGTTGGCAACACCGTGCTCTACGGTGCGACGGAGGGCGAAGCCTTCTTGCGCGGCGTAGCCGGCGAGCGCTTTGCCGTGCGCCTCTCGGGTGCCACGGCGGTCGTCGAAGGCACGGGCGACCACGGCTGCGAATACATGACCGGCGGCACAGCAGTGGTGCTTGGCAAAACCGGCCGCAACTTCGCCGCAGGCATGAGCGGTGGCGTGGCCTTTGTCTATGACGTGGACGGCCAGTTCGCCAAGCGCTGCAACACCGCGATGGTGGGTCTGAGCAAGGTCGTCTCTACGGCAGAGCAAACCGACCCCCTGCACCACGGCAGCGACGGCAAAGCCGCCAGCGACGAAGTACTATTGAAGAAACTGGTCGAAGACCACCACCGCTGGACCGGATCCTTACGCGCTCGCGAGATTTTGGACCACTGGGCCGAGCAGCGCGGCAAGTTTGTCAAGGTGTTTCCCACCGAGTACAAGCGTGCGCTGGGCGAGATGGCGGCGAAAGCACCTAAAGTAGCTGCCTAAGCTGTCTTTACTAGTGTTTTAGGCTACAAGCCCAATAGAGTATAGCATAAGCTGCTATTAAATTTATAGTATTTCAATATTTGAATTGACCCAGAAAAGAGTATCGAGCATGGGAAAAGCCACTGGATTTTTAGAGTTTGACCGCGTTGAAGAGGGCTACAAGCCCGTCCCCGAGCGCCTCAAGCATTACAAAGAGTTTGTCATCGGCCTGAGTGAAGACGATGCCAAAAAGCAAGGCGCGCGCTGCATGGACTGCGGCACGCCGTTTTGCAACAGCGGCTGCCCGGTGAACAACATCATTCCTGACTTTAACGATCTTGTTTATCAAGGTGACTGGAAGAACGCCATCACCGTGCTGCACAGCACCAACAACTTTCCCGAGTTCACGGGCCGCATTTGCCCCGCGCCGTGCGAAGAGGCTTGCACGCTCAATATTAACGATGACCCCATTGGCATCAAGAGCATCGAGCACGCCATCATCGACCGCGCCTGGAAAGAGGGTTGGGTCACGCCACAGATCGCCAAACACAAGACCGGCAAAAAAGTCGCTGTCGTCGGCTCTGGCCCCGCAGGTATGGCCGCGGCCCAGCAGCTCGCTCGCGCAGGCCATGATGTGACCTTGTTTGAAAAGAACGACCGCGTCGGCGGCCTGCTGCGCTACGGCATCCCCGACTTCAAGATGGAAAAGCACCACATCGACCGCCGCGTAGAGCAAATGCAGGCCGAGGGCGTGACCTTTAAAACCGGCGTGATGGTGGCAGCTTTGGACAAAGGCAGCAAGGTCACCAACTGGGCGAAAGAGACCATCAGCCCCGAACAACTGCAAAAAGACTTTGATGCCGTGCTGCTGACCGGCGGTGCCGAGCAAAGCCGCGACCTGCCAATACCAGGCCGCGACCTGGACGGCGTGCACTTCGCCATGGAGTTTTTGCCTTTGCAAAACAAGGTCAATGCGGGCGACAAGTTCAAAGACCAGCTCCGCGCCGACGGTAAACACGTCGTCGTCATCGGTGGCGGCGACACCGGCAGTGACTGCATCGGCACCAGCAACCGCCATGGCGCGGCCAGTGTGGTGCAGTTTGAACTGCTGCCAATGCCTCCCGAGCACGAGAACAAGCCGCTGGTCTGGCCCTATTGGCCGATCAAGCTGCGCACCAGCTCCAGCCAGGAGGAAGGCTGCGAACGTGAATTTTCCATCGCCACCAAAGAATTTATCGGCGGTGAGGGCAAAGACAAAGGTAGAGTCAAGGCGCTAAAAACCGTGCATTTGGAATGGGTGGGTGGCAAGATGACCGAAATTGCAGGTTCTGAGAAAGTCATTCCCGCCGACCTGGTGCTGCTGGCCATGGGCTTTGTCAGTCCGGTTGCATCGGTGCTGGATGCTTTCGGTATTGACAAAGACGCACGCGGCAACGCCAAGGCCACAACAGACTTTACCGGTGGTTACGCCACCAATGTGGCCAAGGTCTTTGCTGCAGGTGACATGCGCCGCGGCCAGTCACTTGTGGTGTGGGCGATACGCGAAGGCCGTCAAGCCGCCCGTTCCATCGACGAATTCTTGATGGGATTTAGCGATTTACCACGCTGAAACAATACAAGTCCTCGTTTCTCGTATGATCAAAGGCCGGAACCCTGAGTTATAGGGTCCCGGCTTTTGCTTTATGCCCGTCACAGAAAACCCACAACACGCCAGCCTAGAAACCGAACCACTGATCACGTTCAATAACGTGACCTTTGGCTACGGCGCGCGCGCTATTTTGGACGGCGTTAGTTTTTCAGTGCCACGCGGTAAGGTCACCGCCCTGATGGGCGCCTCGGGTGGCGGCAAAACCACGGTGCTGCGCGTGATTGGCGGCCAAGCCAAAGCGCAAAAAGGGGAAGCCCTGCTTGAGGGCAGCAATATCGCTACGCTGGACGCAAAAGGTTTGTATGCCTTGCGCCGCCGTATGGGCATGCTGTTCCAGTTTGGTGCCTTGTTTACCGATTTGAGTGTGTTTGAAAACGTGGCTTTCCCGCTGCGTGAACATACTGACCTGCCAGAATCCTTGATCAAAGACATCGTCTTGATGAAACTCACGGCCGTGGGCCTGCGCGGCGCGCACAGCCTGATGCCCAGCGAGCTGAGCGGCGGCATGGCCCGGCGCGTAGCCTTGGCCCGCGCAATAGCGCTGGACCCTGAACTCATCATGTACGACGAGCCATTTGCCGGGCTGGACCCGATTTCACTAGGCACGGCGGCGCGGCTGATACGCGACCTCAACGATGTGCTGGGCCTGACCAGTATCGTGGTGTCCCACGATTTGGAAGAAACCTTTCGCATCGCCGACAAGGTCATTGTTTTGGCCAATGGCAAAATTGCCGCCCAAGGCACGCCAGATGAAGTACGCCACAGCACCGACCCGTTGGTGCACCAGTTCGTCAATGCACTGCCCGACGGGCCGGTGCGCTTTCACTATCCAGGCAACACGGTTGAGCAAGACTTTGGCTCAGGGCTGGTCAAAACGGGCGCCACCATGAAAGTACGGGCATGAGTTGGTATAACCCCAGCGACGTTGGCTTTGCCGTTCGCTGCAAGTTGGTGGACTGGGGCTACGGCGCCAGACTGTTTTGGCGTTTGCTGAGCTCGGCTGTGCCGACCTTCAAACGCTTTAGCCTGGTGCGCGATCAGATCCACTTTTTAGGCAACTATTCGCTGGCCATCATCACCGTGAGCGGATTGTTTGTGGGTTTTGTTCTGGGTTTGCAGGGTTATTACACCTTGCAGCGCTACGGCTCGTCGGAGGCGTTAGGCTTATTGGTCGCGTTAGGTTTGGTGCGGGAACTAGGGCCTGTGGTTACCGCTCTACTGTTTGCTGGCCGTGCAGGCACCGCGCTGACGGCTGAGATTGGCCTGATGAAGCGCGACGAAGTGCTGAGCTACATGGAAATGACGGCCATTGACCCTGTGCAACGCGTGCTGGCCCCGCGTTTTTGGGCCGGTGTCATCGCCATGCCGATTCTGGCGGCGGTGTTTAGCGCCGTAGGTGTGATTGGTGGCTATGTCGTTGGCGTGCTGATGATTGGCGTGGACGGCGGCTCGTTTTGGAGCCAAATGCAAGGCGGCGTGGATGTCTGGAGCGACGTTGGCAATGGTGTGATCAAAAGCTTCGTGTTTGGCCTGGTGGTGACTTTTGTGGCTTTGCAGCAAGGCTTTGAGGCTCAGGCCACGCCCGAAGGCGTGTCACGCGCCACGACGCGCACAGTGGTGGTGGCCAGTTTGGCAGTGTTGGGCCTGGATTTCATGCTCACCGCGTTGATGTTTTCAATATAAGGAGCGTGTAAATGCAACGCACTAAGAACGATTTTTGGGTAGGCCTGTTCGTTTTGATCGGGGCTGTTGCGGTGCTTTTCCTGGCGCTCAAAGCAGGCAATTTGCTCAGCTTTAATTTTGACTCCACCTACAAAGTCACGGCAAAGTTTGACAATATTGGTGGGCTCAAGTCCAGTGCCGCAGTAAAAAGCGCCGGGGTGGTAGTGGGGCGGGTCGAGTCCATTGTGTTTGACGACAAAACCTACCAAGCCAAAGTGCAGTTGGCCATGCAGAGCAAGTACGCCTTTCCAAAGGACAGTTCGCTGAAAATATTGACCAGCGGTTTGTTGGGCGAGCAGTACATCGGCGTAGAGGCGGGAGCTGACGACAAAAACCTGGCGCAAGGCGATGCCATAAAGTCGACGCAGTCTGCCGTAGTGCTGGAAAACCTGATTTCGCAGTTCCTTTACAGCAAGGCAGCAGATGGCCCCAGCGCGGCCCCAGCAAATGGAAGCAAAAAATGAACATTGAAGTATTGAACCCATTTCGCCGCGCCGTTTGCGGCACGTCAACTATGAAGTCAATAGCCGATAAATTATTGTTACTGTGCGCTTTGGGTGCATTGGTCGTGCTAACAGGTTGTGCCACTGGCCCCAATGCCAATCCGCGAGATCCGTTTGAGCCTTACAACCGCGGCATGGCCAGCTTTAACGATGGCATTGATCGCGCCGTGCTCAAACCCGTTGCGACAGCTTACGCTAACGTCACGCCGTCGCCAGTGCGTGCTGGAATATCCAACTTTTTTGGTAATTTGCAAGATGGCTGGACTTTTGTAAACAGTGTGCTGCAGCTGCGCCCTCAAAAAGCGATTGAGAGTTTCATGCGTTTCTCAGTCAATACGGGGCTTGGCTTTGCCGGACTGCTGGACATTGCCAGCGAAGCGGGCATACCAAAGCACAACGAAGACTTGGGTAAAACCCTGGGCCGCTGGGGTGTGCCATCGGGCCCCTATGTCGTGCTGCCGGTGCTAGGCCCGTCTACGCTGCGCGATGCGTTCACCATCACGGCCGAGACCCGATTTGATCCCGTTACAAGCATTGATCCTGCTGGCACACGTTACGCCGTTACGGCGGTGCGGCTGGTGAACTCACGGTCAAACTACCTGCGCATTGGTAACCTGCTGGACGAGGCTGCGCTGGACAAGTACTCTTTCACCCGCGACGCATTTTTAGCCAAGCGCAACGCCGATGTGGCCCGTTCATCCAATAAAGAAGTGGACGACGATAAGGCTGTGGACATAAACGACGATTCTGTTGAAGAACCCAAGAAGTGAGCCCAAAGTACAACGTAAACGCTGCAACCGAACATTGCACTAGGCGGCAATATTGCGCAATTCGTCACAAATGCAGCCACTAAGTCACCCTCGCTTTACACAAACGGTCGTCCTGGGACCCTAGCATTGCGTTATCAGTATGTGGCATCTGCCATTTAAAGGAAAAGTATGTTGATCAACCGCCGTTGGTTTACCGTTATCAGTTCTGTGGTGCTCAGCACGGGCGTTAGCCTGTCTGGCGCTGCATTGGCACAGACCGCTGAGGCGCCTGACGTCCTCATTAAACGGCTGTCCACCGAGGTGCTCGACTCCATTCGGGCGGACAAAAACATCCAGTCTGGCGACACCAGCAAGGTCATTGCGTTGGTGGATACTAAAATCATGCCCAACGTCAACTTTACGCGCATGACGTCGGCTGCCGTAGGCCGTGGCTGGAGGCAAGCCACCCCTGAGCAACAAAAACGCTTGCAAGAAGAATTCAAAATCTTGCTGGTGCGTACCTACTCTGGCGCTTTGGCTGAGGTGCGTGACCAAACCATCACGATGAAGCCCTTGCGTGCCGCGCCCGAGGACAGCGAAGTGGTGGTCAAGTCCGAAATCAAAGGCCGTGGCGACCCCATCCAGCTGGACTACCGCATGGAAAAAAGCGCTAATGGCTGGAAGATTTATGACCTGAATGTGCTGGGTGTGTGGCTGGTAGAGACCTACCGCTCGCAGTTTGCGCAAGAAATCAATGCTTCGGGCGTAGACGGCTTGATAACCAAGCTGGTTGATCGCAACAAAAGCGCTAAAAAGTCATAAATTGACCCTATGTTGATGTTGCCGGCCGAAATTACCCACAACAGTGCGCGCGCCTGTGCGCATATGTTGGGGCAAGCTTTGCAGCAAAGCGAGGCTGCCGTGGTGGCCGATGCGTCGGCTTTGAGCCGGTTTGACTCATCTGCGTTGGCGGTACTGCTGGAGTGCCGACGCGAGGCGCAAATGGCGGGCAAAACCTTTTCGGTACGCGCCCTGCCGGCGCGCTTGCGGGCCTTGGCAAGTATGTACGGGGTGGCAGAGTTATTGCCCGCTGCGCCATAGCAGGCCCGTATTGGGGAGGCTAATCTTCAGCCAAGTGTGGTTTGCACGCCGGGACAGGCGGCCAAGCCCTACAATTGAAGGTTCATGCCCGCAATTTCAGTTCAATCCGTCACAAAAATCTACTCAGGGGCTCGCGGCGCGCTTACAGCGCTCGACGGCGTGAGCCTTAACATCGAACAAGGTGAGTTTTTTGGTCTACTGGGGCCCAACGGCGCTGGCAAAACGACACTGATCAGCATCTTGGCGGGTTTAACCAGCGCCACGTCCGGCCGCATTTTGGTTCACGGCCACGACGTGCGGTCTGACTATGCCAATGCCCGGCGCAAGCTGGGGGTGGTGCCGCAAGAGCTGGTGTTTGACCCATTTTTCAATGTGCGCGATATATTGCGCATCCAGTCCGGCTACTTTGGCATCAAGAAAAATGATGCGTGGATAGACGAGCTGCTGCATAGCCTGGGCTTGGCCGACAAAGCCAATTCCAATATGCGCCAGCTCTCGGGCGGCATGAAGCGCCGCGTGCTGGTGGCGCAGGCCTTGGTGCACAAGCCACCCGTTATCGTATTGGATGAACCCACCGCAGGCGTGGACGTAGAGCTTCGCCAAACGCTCTGGCAATTTATTGCCAAGCTTAACAAGCAAGGCAGCACGGTGTTATTGACCACGCATTACCTGGAAGAAGCCGAGGCACTTTGCAGCCGTATTGCCATGCTCAAACAGGGCCGGGTCGTCGCGCTGGCACCCACGTCTGAGTTGCTCAAGGCGGCGTCATCCAATGTGTTGCGCTTTAAAATTGACAGTGAACTGCCTAAAGAACTTGCCGACAAAGCGCGCATTACGGGCCGCATCGTGCAGTTTCCTGCGCATGACGCCGCTGAGATTGAGCATTACCTTGCCGCTGTGCGCCTGGCCGGCCTGGAAGCCCACGACGTAGAGATTCGCAAGGCCGATCTGGAAGATGTGTTTCTGGATGTGATGGGAGCCTCCAAATGACCGGTTGGAGAACACTGTTTTATAAAGAAGTCATGCGCTTTTGGAGCGTGGGCTTTCAAACCGTGGCCGCGCCTGTGCTGACGGCCGTGCTCTACATGTTGATCTTTGGACATGTACTGGACAGCGGCGCCAAGGTGTACGGTACGGTCAGCTACACCGCGTTTTTAGTACCTGGTCTGGTCATGATGAGTGTGCTGCAAAACGCGTTTGCCAATAGCTCATCCAGCTTGATCCAAAGCAAAATTATGGGTAACCTCGTGTTCGTGCTGTTGACGCCGCTGGGGCACTGGAGCTGGTTTTGTGCCTACGTAGGCTCGTCGGTGGCACGTGGACTGGTGGTGGGCGCGGGCGTGATGGTGGTAACGTATTGGTTTGGGCAGCCTGGCATAGTAGCCCCGCTGTGGATTGTGGTGTTTGCCATTTTGGGCGCCGCCATGCTGGGCGCACTGGGTTTGATCGCCGGTTTGTGGGCCGAAAAGTTTGACCAAATGGCGGCCTTCCAAAACTTTGTCATCATGCCCATGACGTTTCTAAGTGGTGTGTTTTACTCCATCCATTCGTTGCCGGGTTTTTGGCAAACGGTGAGCCACTTCAACCCATTTTTCTACATGATTGATGGGTTCAGGTATGGCTTTTTTGGTGTGAGCGATGTCTCGCCTTGGCTAAGCTTGGGCATTGTCGGTAGCGCGTTTTTGGTGGTGAGCGCTGTGGCGGTGCACCTCCTGCGCATTGGCTACAAAATTCGTGGATAGAGGGTGAGAATATGAGCATGACAGCAGAACAACTTCAACATATCATTGCCGCAGGCTTGCAGTGCGAGCACCTGGAGGTAGACGGTGATGGCCGCCACTGGAGCGCGGTGATTGTGTCGCCCGCCTTTGAGGGCAAACGCCTCATCCAGCGCCACCAAGCCGTGTATGCCACCTTGGGTGAGAAAATACGTACCGACGAGGTGCACGCCTTGTCGATGAAGACCTATTCGCCCAGCGAATGGGCAGCGCAGAACACACAGTAACACCCACTACAGCTATGGACAAATTAATCGTACGCGGCGGCAAAACCTTGCATGGCGAGGTGCTGATCTCAGGCGCAAAAAATGCTGCATTGCCTGAGCTGTGCGCCACTCTGCTCACCGCAGACCCCGTCACTCTGCTCAACGTGCCGCAGTTGCAAGACGTGAGCACCATGCTCAAGTTGATCCGCAATATGGGCGTCACAGCCGAGCCGCAAGTGGATGGTTCGGTGATAGTCAATGCGGGCAGCCTGTCTTCGCCAGAGGCACCTTACGAGCTGGTGAAAACCATGCGCGCCTCGGTGCTGGCGCTAGGCCCCTTACTGGCACGCTTTGGGGAGGCCACGGTGTCACTGCCCGGCGGTTGCGCCATTGGCTCGCGCCCGGTAGACCAGCACATCAAAGGCATGCAGGCCATGGGTGCGGATATTGTGGTGGAGCATGGCTACATGATCGCCAAGCTACACCCCAACGAAAAGGGCCAAAGACGATTGAAAGGTGCACACATCACCACCGACATGGTGACCGTCACGGGCACCGAAAACTTCATGATGGCCGCCACACTGGCCGACGGCGAAACCGTGCTGGAAAACGCCGCGCAAGAGCCAGAGATTGCCGACCTGGCAGAAATGCTCATCAAAATGGGTGCCAAAATTACCGGCCACGGCACCAGCAAAATTCATATTCAAGGCGTGGAAAAACTCCACGGCTGTACCCATGCTGTGGTGGCTGACCGCATTGAGTGCGGCACCTTCCTGTGCGCGGTTGCTGCAACGGGTGGCGACGTGGTTTTAAAGCACGGCCGCGCTGACCATCTGGACGCCGTCATCGACAAGCTGCGTGAAGCGGGCGTTACTGTGCAAGCCGTAGAGGTAGCCGAAGGCACCCGTAGCGTGCCGGGCATTCGCGTGCAGTCCCAAGGCCGCCTGAAGGCGCAGAGCTTTCGCACCACGGAATACCCTGGTTTCCCTACCGACATGCAGGCGCAGTTTATGGCGCTGAACACCATCTCGGAAGGCGCCGTGAAAGTGACGGAGACGATTTTTGAAAACCGCTTCATGCATGTGCCTGAAATGCAGCGGATGGGTGCCAACATCCAAACCGATGGCAAAGTCGCCATGATTGAAGGCGTAGCCAAGCTGTCCGGTGCCACCGTGATGGCCACAGACCTGCGCGCCTCTGCCTCGCTGGTGATTGCAGGTTTGGTAGCCGATGGTGAAACGCTGATTGACCGCATCTACCACCTTGACCGTGGCTATGACCGCATGGAAGCCAAGCTGCGCGGCATCGGTGCAGATATCGAAAGAGTGAAATGATTACCCTCGCACTTTCCAAGGGCCGCATCTTTGAAGAAACTCTGCCGCTTTTAAAAGCGGCCGGTATTGAGGTGCTGGAAGACCCGGAGAAATCCCGCAAGCTGATTTTGCCGACCAACCAAGCCGACGTGCGCATCTTGCTGGTACGCGCCAGCGACGTGCCTACCTATGTGCAGTACGCCGGGGCTGACCTGGGCGTCGTGGGCAAGGACACGCTGCTAGAGACGGGCCACCAAGGCCTTTATGTGCCGCTGGATTTGAAAATTTCCAAGTGCCGTATCAGCGTGGCCGTGCGCGCCGACTTTGACTACGCCGCCGCCGTCAAGCAAGGCGCACGCCTGCGCGTAGCTACTAAATACGTAGCCATCGCACGCGAGTTTTTTGCCAGCAAGGGCGTGCATGTGGACTTGATCAAGCTCTACGGCAGCATGGAGCTGGCCCCGCTCACCGGCCTGGCCGATGCGATTGTGGATTTGGTGTCTACCGGCAACACCCTCAAAGCCAACCATTTGATCGAGGTCGAGCAGATCATGGACATCAGCTCGCGTTTGGTGGTGAACCAGGCATCGCTCAAGCTCAAGCAGGCGCGCATTCGGCCTTTGATTGATGCGTTTGCCAGTGCAGTGGCTGCTGGCTGACTCGCGCCATCTATTTGATGATTGATAGGTAATTCGCTATGACTTTAGTAGCTGCTCCTGCCATGCTTTCAACGGCCAGCGCCGAGTTTGAAGCACAATTTAAAGCCAAACTGCATTGGTCTGCCGATGCAGATGCGGCTATCGAGCAACGCGTGGCCGACATCCTGGCCGACGTTAAAAAGCGTGGCGATGCCGCAGTGCTGGAGTACACCGCTAAATTTGACGGCTTGGCTGTCAGCAGCATGGCTGAGCTGGAGCTGACACAAGCGGATTTCAAAGCCGCCTTCGACAGCTTGCCCGCCGCGCAGCGCGACGCCCTGCAAGCCGCCACCCGCCGCGTACGCAGCTACCATGAGGCGCAGAAAAAGGCCAACGGCGAGAGCTGGAGCTACCGCGACGAAGATGGCAGCCTGCTGGGCCAAAAAGTCACACCCCTAGACCGCGTAGGCATTTATGTACCAGGCGGCAAGGCCGCGTATCCGTCCAGCTTGATCATGAACGCCGTGCCCGCACACGTGGCTGGCGTGCAGGAAATCATCATGGTGGTGCCCACACCCGTGCGCGGCAGTGTAGCCACCGGTGGCAATGGCGCCACCACCGCTGCGCGCGGTGAGCGCAATGAGCTGGTGTTGGCAGCAGCCTACGTAGCGGGCGTGAACCGCGCCTTCACCATCGGCGGGGCGCAGGCCATCGCCGCACTGGCCTTCGGCACGGCCACGGTTCCTAAAGTAGACAAAATCACCGGCCCCGGCAATGCGTATGTGGCCAGCGCGAAAAAGCGCGTATTTGGCCAGGTGGGCATCGACATGATCGCCGGGCCGAGTGAGATTTTGATCATTGCCGACGGCACCACGCCGCCCGACTGGGTGGCGATGGACTTGTTCAGCCAGGCCGAGCACGACGAGCTGGCGCAAAGCATCTTGCTCTGTCCCGACATGGCCTACATACAAGCCGTGCAGGCCAGCATCACCAAGCTCTTGCCCGACATGCCGCGCAAAGCCATCATCGCCAAAAGCCTGAACGACCGAGGCGCACTGATCCACACCCGCACCATGCAAGAGGCCTGCGCTATCAGCAACCGCATCGCGCCCGAGCACTTGGAAATCTCCAGCAACAACCCGCACCAGTGGGAGCCCTTGCTCAAACACGCTGGGGCCATCTTTTTAGGCGCCTACACCAGCGAGAGCCTGGGCGACTACTGCGCAGGCCCCAACCACGTGCTGCCCACCAGCGGCACCGCGCGCTTTAGCAGCCCACTGGGCGTGTACGACTTTCAAAAACGCTCAAGCTTGATCGAAGTGAGCGAGCAGGGCGCGCAAGTGCTGGGCAAGATTGCGGCCGAGCTGGCCTATGGCGAAGGCCTGCAGGCGCACGCGCGGGCGGCGGAGATGCGGTTGAAGTAACGGGCTTCAGAAGCATCTGAAATAACACGAATTTCGTGTAACACGAAATTCGTGTTACTATCCGATCCATGAAAAACGTCACCATCACCATGGAAGAGTCGGCCTTGGAATGGGCGCGGATTGAAGCAGCCAAACGCAATACCAGCGTATCTAGGCTGGTAGGTGAAATGCTGGCGGACAAAATGCGCTTGACCGATGCGTACCAACGCGCTGCCCATGACTGGGCTAACAAAGACCGTACTTGGCGGTCTGACGGCAGCGCCTACGCCAAGCGCGCAGACCTCTACGATCGCAGCCTATGAGCAGCGTGTTTGTGGACACCAATATCCTGATTTACAGCGAAGATGGGGCTGACCCGGTCAAGCGTGAGAAGGCTTTGCAATGGCTGGGCGTCTTGTGGGCGCGGGGTACAGGCCGTGTCAGCACGCAGGTGCTCAATGAGTTTTACGTGAATGTGACGCGCAAGATCAAACCGCCTATGCCTGCGGGCGATGCGCGTGCTGAGGTGCGTCGTTACGAGCTGTGGCAACCCTGGCAAATCGACCATGCAACCGTGGAATCTGCCTGGGCCGTGGAGAGCCGCTACGGCCTGCATTACTGGGACAGCCTGATGATTGCCGCAGCGCAGCACTTGGGCTGCCGATACGTGCTGAGTGAGGACATGGCCCATGAGCAGCGCTACGGCGCGGTGCAGGTGATTAACCCCTTTGTGTCCTCGATAGAACTACTGAACGACCTCTCATGACTACCGCACTACAGTCCAAAATACTGTCCCACATCCGTAGCGACGTACAGTCCATGCACGCTTATGCCATCCAGGACTCTGCGGGCATGGTCAAGCTGGACGCGATGGAGAACCCCTACACCTTGCCGCCTGCGCTGCAAGCCCAACTGGGCGAGCGGCTGGGCCAATTGGCGATTAACCGCTACCCCGGCACGCGCACAGAAGACCTGAAAACCGCCTTGCGCAGCTACGCGCAGATACCCGAGGGCTACGGCCTGATGCTGGGCAATGGCTCGGACGAGCTGATATCTTTGCTAGCCATGGCCTGCGACACGCCAGCGCCCGCAGGCTCGAGCAAGCTGTCTGGCGGCAAAATCCTCGCGCCGCTGCCAGGCTTTGTGATGTACGCCATGAGCGCGCAATTGCAGGGCCTGCAGTTCATTGGCGTGCCTTTGACGGCGGATTTTGAGCTGGACGAGCCTGCCATGCTGGCCGCCATCGACAAAGAAAAGCCAGCCATCACTTACATCGCTTACCCCAACAACCCTACGGCTAACCTGTGGGACGAGGGTACGATCAAAAAAATCATTGCGGCAACAGCAAGCTACGGCGGCATGGTGGTGATGGACGAAGCCTACCAACCCTTCAGCAGCAAAAGCTGGATCACGCACATCCACGCCGCGCCCGAGGCGAACGCCAATGTGCTGCTGATGCGCACCCTGAGCAAGTTTGGCCTGGCCGGCGTTCGCCTGGGCTACATGACCGGCCCGGCAGCGCTGATCAACGAAATTGACAAGCTGCGCCCGCCCTACAACATCAGCGTGCTGAACTGTGAATGCGCGCTGTTTGCACTCGAGAATAAAGAAGTATTTGCGGCGCAAGCCCACGAGATAAAAGCACAGCGCACTATGCTTTTGGAGGCAATTGCCAAAATGCCAGGAGCCCAGCCAATCAAGAGCGATGCCAATATGTTCCTTGTGCGGGTGGCCGATGCTGCCAAAGCGTTTGCCGGCTTGAAGCAGCGCGGCATCCTGGTCAAAAACGTCAGCAACATGCATCTGTTGTTGGCCAACACCTTGCGCATCTCGGTGGGTACGCCCCATGAGAACCAACAGCTGCTCGCAGCCCTTGAAGAAACCTTAGACCATTGAGAGGCCGAGATGCCTAAGCAAAAATCACTTTTTGAAAGCGATGAGGACGACGCACAGACGCAGTCCACCGAACTCACCATTACGGCGCAAAAGCTAGGCCCTGAGCAACGCTTATTCAACCAGTTGCTCGAAAAAATAGAAAAGCAAAGCAAGGCCTTGCAAAGCCTCAAAACCCTGGGAGAGACCCACGACAAAGAGCGCCAAGCCAAGCTCGCGCCGCTTCGGGCACAGCTACATGCGTTGCAAGAAAAACTGGTGCTGTTTTTAGACCAACGCCTGCAATCGCCCAAAGGATTGTCGCAGCGCGCGTGCGAGGATGTGCAGGAGCTGATTGCCATGCTGGTGGATGACTTGCAAGGCGCAGGTGGGCTCAGTCCTGCCATGCAAGAAGTGGCAAACCGCTATTTTGCAATGGACGACGACGAGCTTGAAGATGGCCTGGACCTTGAAACCTCGTCTGAGTTGAACCGCGCTATGGCGCAGGCCATGGGCGTGGAAGTGGATACGGACGGCCTGCTCTCCACCGACGAAATGATAGAAGCGCTGATGAAAAAAATGCAAGCGGACGACGACGCTGCCATGCATGCGCACGAGGCGCGCCAGGCCAAGCGCAAAAAAACACCGAAACAAAAACTGGTTGAGCAAGAGCAGATGGATGCGCACAGCGCCCTGCGCAGCATTTACCGCAAGCTCGTCAGCGCCCTGCACCCCGACCGCGAGAGCGACCCAGCAGAGCGCACCCGCAAAACAGCACTGATGGTACGCGTCAATACCGCCAACGACAGTAAAGACCTGCTCGCCCTGCTGCGCCTGCAGCTTGAGATTGACCAAATCGACCCGTCCTCTGTGGCCAGCATGGCAGACGATAAATTGCGCGGCTTTAACCGCATGCTCAAAGAGCAGCTCAAAGAGCTGCAGGCTGAATACCACGCCATCATGGGCCATCTGCACATGGCGTTTGACTTGGGATATGACAACGTCTCACCCAAGGCGATGACCAGCGCACTGCGCTTTCAAGCGCAGAGACTGAAGGACATGATCGAGGGCTTGAAATACGATCTTCAGGCCGTGCAAGACGACAAAGCGCTGAAAAAATGGATCAAAGTACAGATGTCTTTGCTGGACGGTCCTGACTACTTCTAAACTGCCGCCCATCCGTTTGAGCCACCAACCTGCGACAATACCGCCATGAACCGCACCGCTGAAGTCACCCGCAACACCAACGAAACCCAAATCACCGTCAAGATCGACTTGGACGGCACCGGCGTAGCCAACCTGTCTACCGGCATTGGTTTTTTTGACCACATGCTCGACCAAATCGCCCGCCACGGGCTGATTGACCTGGATATTCAAGCAGTAGGCGACCTGCATATTGACGGCCACCACACGGTGGAAGACGTGGGCATCACCCTCGGCCAAGCGGTGTTCAAAGCTGTTGGCGACAAAAAAGGCATCAAGCGCTATGGCCACGCCTATGTGCCGCTAGACGAGGCGCTCAGCCGCGTGGTGATTGATTTTTCGGGCCGCCCTGGCTTGCATATGAACGTGCCGTTTAAGTCCGGCATGGTCGGCGCGTTTGACACCCAGCTGGCCTACGAATTTTTTCAAGGTTTTGTGAACCACGCTTTGGTCACCTTGCATATCGACAACCTGACAGGTGACAACGCCCACCACCAGTCTGAGACGGTGTTCAAAGCCTTTGCCCGCGCCGTGCGCATGGCGCTGGAGCTAGACCCACGCTCGGCGGGTGTGATTCCCTCGACCAAAGGGAGCCTGTAATTGGCGTGAACGCAGGGTGTGCCACCTACGCACGCCAGCTGTCGTATTCTCGTAGAATTACCAGTGTTTTAAGCCCTAAGCCCAATAGAGTATAGCACAAGCTGCTATACAATTAATAGTAATCTATACTTGCAAATGATGATATGAGTAAGACCGTTGCAGTCGTCGACTACGGGATGGGCAATCTGCGCTCGGTGTCCAACGCCGTCAAAGAGGCGGCCAAGGGCACTGGCTATGAGGTGCTTATCACCAACCGGCCCGAAGACGTGCGCCGTGCCGACCGCATCGTGCTGCCTGGCCAAGGCGCCATGCGCGACTGCATGCGCGAGCTGCGCGAAGCCCACACGCCGCCCCCCGGTGCAGCCCCCGCGCACATGCAGAGCAGCATGCAGGCCCTCGGCGCTGCCCAGCGCGGCGACCTGCTACCCGCCGTGCTTGCGGCCGCTAAAACCAAGCCGCTGTTTGGCGTATGCGTAGGCATGCAAATGCTGCTAGACCACTCTGAAGAGCAAAACACCCCCGGCCTGGGCCTGATTGCAGGCAGCGTACGCAAATTTCAGCTGGACGGCCGCTTGCAGCCCGACGGCAGTCGGTTTAAAGTCCCCCATATGGGATGGAACCGTGTAGCCCAGTCGCAGCCCCACGCTTTGTGGAGCGGCATTGACAATAACGCCTACTTTTACTTCGTGCACAGCTTCTACGCAGCCCCGCTAGACCCCCGCCACAGCGCTGGCCAGGCCGACTATGGCGCGCCCTTTAGCGCCGCTATTGCACGGGACAACATTTTTGCGACACAATTCCATCCAGAAAAAAGCGCATCCCAAGGGCTGACGCTGTACCGCAACTTCCTTCACTGGAACCCTTAAACGATTCACCCACCCCTCTGGCTAAGCCGCGCCTAAGCCTCTTTGCACTTCACTACTTTTATGCAACTCATCCCCGCCATCGACCTCAAAGACGGCCACTGCGTACGCCTCAAACAAGGCGACATGGGCCAATCCACCACCTTCGGCGAAGACCCCGTCGCCATGGCCCAAAGCTGGCTCGACAAAGGCGCCCGCCGCCTGCACCTGGTGGATTTGAACGGCGCGTTTGCCGGAACGCCGCAAAATTTTGTGGCCATCAAGAAAATCTTGAGTGCCGTGGGCGCCGACATCCCCGTGCAGCTGGGTGGCGGCATCCGCGACCTGGACACCATTGAGCGCTATATCGACGCTGGCCTGCAGTACGTCATCATCGGCACCGCAGCCATCAAAAACCCCGGCTTTTTGCAAGACGCCTGCACCGCCTTCCCCGGTCACATCATCGTCGGCCTGGACGCCAAAGACGGCAAAGTTGCCACCGATGGCTGGAGCAAGCTGACCAAACACGACGTCATCGACATTGCCAAAAAGTTTGAAAACTACGGCGTAGAAAGCATCATCTACACCGACATTGGCCGCGACGGCATGCTCACAGGCATCAACATCGACGCCACCGTCAAACTAGCCCAAGCCCTCAGCATCCCCGTCATCGCCTCCGGCGGCCTGAGCAACATGCTAGACATCGACCAGCTCTGCGCCTTTGAATCCGAAGGCATCGAAGGCGTTATCTGCGGAAGGGCGATTTATTCGGGGGATTTGGATTTTGCGGCGGCGCAGATGCGGGCGGATGAGTTGAATGGGTGATCCATTTAGCTGACAAATAAACCAAGCTGTTGTTTCTCAAATCAACCGCTCTTGCATTGAGGCATCCGCCAAAGGCCGCAAGCGAGCAAAGTCCAGCAATTCCGCTAAGCGTGCCCCTTTATCCTGCCATTCCAGCAGCATCGGCTCTGCCAGCAAGACGTAATGCCAAGGCAAACCGCAGCGCTGCTCTGGCGACAAGTCATTGATGCGCGCACACCAAGCGGTGGCTGCTCTGAGCTTGCGTTGCACATTGGGATGGATGGTTTGCTGCTGCGCTTTAGTTTCAACTAAATACAATGCGCCTTCGGTGCGCACCATGAAATCTGGCGAGTAAAAAGCGGGTAACCCGTCGTCTTTGACGTAGCGCAGCCGTGCAAAGGTGTGGCGATTTTCGCTGACCTTGCAAAACGCCAAAATATGCGTATCAGCTTGCGCCCAGTGGATAAAAGCACGCTCCAGTCCCCCGCTATGTGCGGGCCAGGCCAACCGGGTGTAAATGCATTTGGACACCTCAATCGAGTGGCTTTCGCGCATCATGAGTTTAGGCACTTCGGACAGCATCCGTAAATGCACCTCAGTTTTTCCCGTGATATGTTTTTGCTCAGAATCTAAAAGCGCGACTGCAAACACCTTGGTAATGTGGTCAACCACGGGTTGCAACAGCAACAAACGCCAGTTTTCGTCATCTTGCGGGTTAAACGCGGCATCAAACAACTGCGTCCAGATATAGTCGTCCAGCCAACCAGTCAGCTCTGCGGTATTGACCTGCAAATAAGGTTTGGCCAAATGCGTCGCTATTTTGTTGCCCTTAGGCAGATCAGAGCTCAGCGCTTGGCTGATGCGGCGCGTCAAGCGTGTTAAATACTCGTTGTAACCGCCCACGTTCATGACTGCACCGTCAACTCGATAGTCGCCAAACAGCGTTGAGCTTTGCAGGTCTTGGGAAATAAAAGTATCTCCCTTACCCAGCAATCCGCTGAGATCCGCGTGGGTCATTGCGGTGAAGGCAGGCAGAGCTGTCAAGTCGAAAGCATGGTGATCGCGCACCTCGTCCGCTTCTTGCAGAATGAACGGAATGCCAAAGTCAAACGCCTCATAACCTTGTCGCAGTTCGGCGGCTATCACGTCGCCCGTAGCGCTGGTGTCATCCATATCGTCACCCGTCGCACCAGCCAAACCTTCGTTAATCAAATCGTCATAAAACGACTGAAATGCAGGGTGCTCAACAATAGACAACACATCAATCAAACTACCTGGTTCCTGCCCCGCGTTGATGCGTTCACGGTTTTCACGCTTCAAATCGGTATATTCATCGTCACGCCACATTAGCCGCAAGCCGCGCCCAATGGTTTGCTCTAACAAAATCTGCGCCTGCGACGAGCGCAATGGCACGATAACGCAAATGTTGTTCACGTCAAAGCCCTCACGCAGCATCAACACGCTGACAATGACTTTGGGACTAGCGTGATGGTCAACGCTAAAAAGGCGCTCGCGCACAGGTGCCCAGTCTTTCTCGCCCAGCTCGGCTTTTTTGCCAGAGTCAATGGTCATCACCTCATCAGCGTTCAAGCCTTCGTCTTGTAAAAAAGCCGCTACCAGTGGCGACACTGTGGTGTCTTCACACACCACCAGCATTTTGGGATAGCGCGTAGCATCCAGCTTGGCAAAGTCAGCTTCCAGTTTACGCAGCTTTTTCAAACCAGCGCGCAGCATCACACGCTGGCCTTCGCTCAAAATGGGGTTGCCGTCATCATCGCGCTCGGCTTTGAACTCTAGCGGCAGCGCACCGATTTCTTTGCGTCGGTCTAATACTAGCGATTTCACCAGCCCCGCCCGCATGGCGCTTTTCAAGTCAAAGTCCGTAATGATGTGAGGAAAGTACAGCTTGCGTTTGTTTTTTCCCGCACCCACATCGTTGTAGGGCGTGGCTGAAAAATCGACCTGCACAAAGCGTCTGCCTTTAGTTGCAGCAATGCGGCTTAGGCTTTTTTGCCATTCCACCTCGGTGGTTTCGCCCTCCCGCTTAAATTCATGAATGTGGTGCGCTTCATCGTTAAACACCATCAGTTCGGGCAAGCCAGCCAAAAACTCCAGCACGTTGCCGCGTGCATAGCGCCGGTCCAATACGTCTAGGCTGTTGCCTGTGGCTCGGCCCGGCATCAGTGGTAGCACAGCAGCAACCACCTGCTGCGGCTCTAGCGGCGCACCGGGCGTTTCTATCTCGTCCAGGTCTTCAACGTCTCCGGCAACGTCACCTTCCGTCAATAAGTGCCAGTTAGTCACAGCAATCATGCCGTTGCCCGTGGCCTTCAAGCCAATTTCGCTTTTTTGGCATACATTGCCGCGCACAAAGGCGAAAACTACCTCACGGTACGCCTCGGGAATGAACAGATCAGCAAACCGAGCTATGTCGGACGTATTGAAGTCTCTTGCGCTATTGCCATGCGCATGTCCACCTTCAACCAGTTTGCCGCAAAACGCATCTAGCAGCCGCTCATACACAATTAGCCCCGGTGCCACCACCATAAACTGCCGGGTAAACCGCGCATCGTCAACGCCCTCAGCCACTGCCGCAGTTTTGTTCAACAGTTGCCAAATCATCAGCGCCTGCAACACCCATGTTTTGCCCGTACCTGTGGCCATCTTGAAGCAATACTTAGGGTGCATGTGTTTGGCCTGTGCCACTTCACCCATACGCGTGCCAGCCAGCAGCGCATCAGGGGCGGCAGCCTTGTACAGGTCTAGCAGCGACCACTGCGCATGGTCTTTACCCAATACTTCATGCGCCACTATGGCGTTCAAAATGGCTTGCTTTTGCCCTGCGTGAAAGTTCAATCCTCCACGAGACAGCACCGTATCTTCGCCAAACCACCATGTCAGCAACTCTGCGGTAGTGGGTGTCACCAGTTCTAGTATGTCTGCCGCACCTGATTCAAGGCCCAAGCAGAGCTGGTTGGTTTTGAGTGTTAGCCCTGCTGACAGGGCCAGTTGGTTGTCTGACTTGTGGCTCATGCCACACCCACCGTGCTGACCACTTCGGCCTCAAAGCCGAACACATCCACCACACGTACACACACTTTGCGTGGGCCAGCTTTAAGCGGCACGGTGACTACCGCCTGAGTCACCACCCGCAGCGCGTCTTCGTCGTTGGCTGTGTTACCCCGGTAATCTTGCCAGACAGACCTAAACACCTTGCCGTCATAGTCTGGGTCAACTGCCCAGTATTCAATCAGCGCCAGGGGCTCTTTGTTAATCACGGCCTGCAGTTTTTGCCGATTGGCATCGTCAAGGTTTATGGCCTCGGGTGACAGCAGCACGTAGTTTTTGAGTTTTACGGTGATATGTTCTTGTTCGGCCTCAGCTTTGCGCTCCACAGGGTGGATGGTCAAATATTGCAATGAAGAGAAACGCACCTGCCCGCGCAACTTGTCCAGCCCGCCTTTTTTCTTCAGCCTGTCCATCAAGTCGGGCGGAATGACAAGCACCTCTAGGAGTCTGGGCGGCAGAAGCCAGCACAACCGAGTCCACCAGCGGTGAGGGTAGAGCGTTATAGATAGATGACTGCAAGCTACATCGCCTACCAC
>JAYUHM010000017.1:0-7225 GCA_043766985.1 Polaromonas sp. | reverse complement strand
GGCCGCACTGGCCTTGATGGCCGACGACTCGCCCACCCGGCTCAAGGGCAGGCCGTCAGGCCGCAAGGTGGTGGCCTGGGGTGAGCCGCTGCCGCTGGACCTGGTCAAGGTGGTCAGCAAGGGACTGAACTGCTCGATCAACGACGTGCTGCTCAGCTGCGTAGCCGGGGCCATTGGCGAATATTTAAAAAGCATGGGCGACGACCCGACGGGCCAAGAGATTCGCGCCATGGTGCCCGTGAACCTGCGCCCCTTGGACCAAGCCTACAAACTGGGCAACCACTTTGGCCTGGCCCCGCTGGTGCTGCCCATCGGCGTGGACAACCCAATTGAGCGCGTCTACGAGGTGCGCAAGCGCATGGCCCATATGAAGGGCAGCTACCAGCCCCTCCTGGCCTTCAGCTTGCTGGCCGTGGCGGGGCTTTTAATCAAGCCTGCGCAAGATGCCATGCTCAATTTGTTTGGCAAAAAGACCACGGCCGTGATGACCAATGTGCCCGGCCCGCGTGAGAAGCTGCAGTTTTGCGGCGCCACCATTGAAGAAAACATTTTTTGGGTGCCGCAAAGCGGCGACGTGGGCATGGGCGTGAGCATTTTGAGCTACGGCGGCGGCGTGCAGTTTGGCCTGATCACCGACGCGGGCCTGTGCCCCAACCCGCAAGCCATCATCGACGAGTTTGTGCCCGAGTTTGCCAAGTTGTCGATTGTCACCTTGATGCTGCCTTGGGCTGAGTAGTACCCGCTGGGCCGCCTAGCTTGGCCGATACCCCATTTGCTGTGCCACAAAGCCGTCAAATGCGCTCAGCAAAGGGGCATACCGCGCCGCATGCCCCTCTAGCTGCGCCAGCGCTGCACAGGTGGCCTCCAGGGTAGACAGCTGGTTGGGCAGGTGCGCCTTGCGAACCGTATAGCGCGATGCGGGTATGCCGCGCAAAGCCAGGCGCGGAAGTTGCTGCAGCAGCGGGTTCAGGTACAGCATCTTGCGGCTTTTGCGCCAGGTGCCGTCTAGTACCACCAGGCGCAGCTGTGGTGGGTCGCGCAGCGCATCAGGGCGCAACGCGGGTGGTTGGGCCACACCCAGCGCAGCGTCTTGCGGCGTATCGGGGTACAGCAAAACGGGTTGTTTTTGCTGGTCTGTCAGCAGTGCCTGCAAGTCGGCGCTGGCAAACACTTCGCCTTCCACCAGCTGGCTGCGCGCCAAGCTCAGGTGCAGCAGGCGGGCGCTGCCTTTGGCGTTACCTACTTCCATCGGGTGCTGCAAGATCAGCACCTCTACCGTAGGTGCAATGGGTGTCACCCACTGGCAGATGCAACTGCTCTGCGCCCGCAAGCAAACGGGGCAGAGTGGGCGCTTGGTGGCTTGGGCAGGTGCGGGCATGTCTACGGATATGACGGGGTTTAGTACGGCGGGCCTTGTTGTGGGCCGTAGCATAGCCCGGCTGGGCGCCATAGCGCTGTAATACGGTATTTACCAGCAAAATACTGCTTAAGCCCAATATAGTAGGGCACAATATGCTATGTATTTTATAGTATTCCATATGCCCGGCGGGTGGCGCCAGCCTGCCACCAACCCCGCCTGCTGCAAATCTTGCTAGACTGCGCCCCTTGATTGGGAGAACCTTATGGCAGAACTACAGGCAGCCGTCTACGGCGCAGGCAAACTCACCCCTCAGGCTGCGCGCAAGCCCATCAGCCTGCCGCGCCTGCGCGAGATGCGCGAGCGCGGCGAAAAAATCACCATGCTCACCG
Organism: Polaromonas sp.; assembly: GCA_043766985.1. Lineage (GTDB taxonomy): Bacteria > Pseudomonadota > Gammaproteobacteria > Burkholderiales > Burkholderiaceae_C > JAAFIP01. Next base: position 5,476 of record JAYUHM010000017.1, on the reverse strand, counting down.
CCTACGACGCCACCTTTGCCAGCGTGGCCGACGCCGCCGGGGTAGACACCATTTTGGTAGGCGACTCCCTGGGCATGGTGTGCCAAGGCCTGCCCAGCACCACTGGTGTGAGCCTGGAGACCATGCGCTACCACGTCGAATCCGTCTCACGCGGCCTGCACCGCACCCAAGGCACCGCCTGGCTGATAGGCGACCTGCCCTTTGGCAGCTACCACGAAAGCCGCGAACAAGCCCTGCGCAGCGCCAGCGTGCTGATGCAAGCCGGTGCCCACATGGTCAAGCTAGAAGGCGGCGGCTGGACGACGGAAACTGTGCGCTTTTTGGTCGAGCGCGGCATCCCCGTCTGCGCCCACCTGGGCCTTACCCCGCAAACCGTGCACGCCCTGGGCGGCTACCGCGTGCAGGGCAAAACCGATGAATCCGCTGCCATCATGAAGCGCCACGCCCACGAACTGCAAGACGCAGGCGCCGCCATGCTGGTGCTAGAGATGGTGCCCCATACGCTGGCGGCCGCTCTGACCGAAGAGCTTAAAACCTGCCACACCATCGGCATAGGCGCGGGCGTAGGCTGCGCAGGCCAGGTGCTGGTGCTGCACGACATGCTGGGCATCAACCTGGGCAAAATGCCCAAGTTTGTACGCAACTTTATGCAAGGCACGGGCGACGTCAAAGCCGCCATGCAGGCCTATGTCAACGCAGTCAAAGCTGGCACGTTTCCAGACAACGCGCTGCATGCGTGGTAACCAACAAAGCCATGAAAATCTGCCACACCATCGAAGACCTGCGCACCACCCTGCACGGCAAACGCAGCGCATTCGTCCCCACCATGGGCAACCTGCACGCCGGCCACATGGCCCTGGTGCAGCGCGCCAACCAGTGCAAAACTGAAGGCAAAACCGACACCACAGTCGCCAGCATCTTCGTCAACCGCCTGCAGTTCTTACCCCACGAAGACTTTGACAAATACCCCCGCACCTGGGACAGCGATTGCGCGCAGCTAGAGGCCCACGGCTGCGACGTGCTGTTTGCCCCCAACGAGCAGGTGCTGTACCCCGCGCCGCAAACCTTCAAGGTACACCCCCCCGCCGCGCTGGCCGACATCCTGGAAGGCCATTTCCGCCCCGGCTTCTTCATAGGGGTGTGCACCGTGGTGATGAAGCTCTTTCAGTGCGTACAACCCAGCGTCGCCATCTTCGGCAAAAAAGACTACCAACAAAACATGGTGCTGCGCCACATGGTGCACCAGTTCGCCATGCCGGTAGAAATGATCGCCTACGAGACCCGCCGCGCCGACGACGGCCTGGCCCTCAGCTCCCGCAACGGTTTTTTAAGCCCCAGCGAGCGCGCCGAAGCAGTGCAACTGTCATTGGCGTTGAAGGCCTTGATTTCACAAGTCAAAGCAGGCCGCACGGACTATGCCGCCTTAGAAGCCGCCGCCATGCAAGCCCTGGCCGCACGCGGCTGGAACCCCGACTACCTCGCCATCCGCCGTCAAGCCGATTTGCAAGCCCCGCAAGCAGGCGATGCGCCTACCGCACTAGTGGCTCTGGGCGCAGCCAAGCTGGGCACTACGCGTTTGATCGACAACTTGGAAATCACGGCGGTGGGTTAACCGGTAGTTGTCCGGAGTGCCATCTACAGCATAATTTCATATATAAATCAGCCTGTAGACCAGTAAAATATTGCACGAGCAGCTACAAATTATGTAGTGCATACCCATACGGCAAGCTACTTTCAGGAGTGTTTGATGGCCAGATTAAATTACAACACCATTTGTAGACTGCAGGTCTTGCGGTTTACTTGTAAAACATTGGGCTGTATGGCCCGCGCGACGCTTACGCTCCATACCTCGATAAGGATGCTCATTACGATGCTTTCATCGCGTACTTCGAATCAGACCGCACGTCACATAGTCATAGCGATCCTGGGTTCTGCACTGGCTTCTCATGTGGCAGCACAAGACGCAATCGCAGAGGCAAAGCTTCTTGGCTCTTGGGTTGTCGTGGGGAGTCCGTTCCAGGAAACGCTTACGTTTAAGGGCAACAACGAGTTGGCTATCTCTACGATCCAAACAAAACGCGACGGGAAGCCAATTGCGCCGATCACTCATACATCAGACGCCGCCTACAAATTCGGATCCGGCGAGTGCAAAGTTGGGCAAGAAGCGGGCAATCTATTTCTTGCAAAGCAATCCGATCGTTGCTGTTTTAAGATCTACCATATTGGGCCGACACTAGTTTTCGATGAGGTGCGAGCCAGTTCGAAGATACCTTTCCCGCACTCAATGTGTGAGGGCAAGACGCTACGTAAGGTGCCCAAATGATGAGCCAAACCTCAAACTATCGTGAAATTCCGGCATCACGTAGTCAGCGGTATAACCGCTGGCAAGGCCTTGCCATTGCCCAAACGTCAGTCGCTGTGGCTCTCTTATCAGCGTTGTCGGTGGCAGGACTCGGCACCGCGCTTTCACTCTTGCAGAACAAGGCTTTTGTCGCAGCGCTCCAGTGCAAGTTTGCTTTTGCCTTGAGCTTCGTACTGTTCTTCACCTGTGCTATCAGTTGTTGTTTGGTTGTTATTACACGGCTGATGGATTTTCGCCTCACCGCCAGAACAGTGCGCAAACGCAGTAATCTTGAATACAAAAAGTCACTCACCATCTTCTGGCTCACGTCTGACAAATACGGAAAGTTGACGTGGTTCTTCTTTTGGTGCGCGTGCCTCTCACTTGCGCTAGCTTCTGCCGCCCTCGCAATGGCTGGCAGTTCCGCATATGCCTCCATCCTTTTCAACAATGCTGTCTAACCCGGGGCTCCATCCACCAGCCTTCGGCAGCGGTTGAGCTCAAACATTAGGCGTCATAGGAGTCATTCGTGCACGAGTTCACTGAGTTGCTGAAGATTGCAACAATGCAGATTCATCAGTTGTACTTTCAAGTCCAACTCGATGGCGGTGACCCAATCTATAGGGAGCGCGTGTACTGCTATGAGCTATACCACCAGCTCCGTTGCATCTGGCCGCCGGGGACACCGTTCTATTTGAACGGTGAGCTTGACAAAGCGGCCCACCCAATTCTTCGTAGAATGGGTGCGGACTACGCAAAACCTGATCTCTTAGTGCACCAACCAGGCTGCATGACTGGCAACAACACTGTCATTGAAGTAAAGTCGTCCAATGCCCAAAAAGATGGTATCGAGAAAGACCTTAAGACACTATCGCTATTTCGCACGACGGTCGGCTACGAGCGCGCAATCTACCTCTTGTTCGGCCACGAAGTAGCAAGTGCCGCAGAGCGTGTGCGGGGTGTCGCCAAGACAATGGGCAATCTACCGCCAATCGAGCTGTGGTTGCATGCGTCCCCTGGTGCAGCGGCCACCGTAGTGCTTATCAACGAATGACGTCTAACATGGCGGCCACGACGGGCACGCAGCATCAGGAGGCAGCTTCGCGAAAAATTTTGCGTTCCGATCAGCTCCAACGTTGAGGTTTGCCCTAGCCTCGACAGATGAAAACGCGACACCTCAGCGGATCACGTAACGAGACAAAGCCAGTTAAGCGGTAGTTCGGCGTGCTTGGGATGAAAAATATGGAGAAAGGCGCGGTGACCATCTCTAGACTGCTACCAAGTTGTCCGCGTGTTTTCGCAATATTTTTGCAGCCCAAGTTCCCGAGCTGCCGCAAGCCAGCCAATGTAATCAAGGTCTCTTCTAGCGGACCCACAGCAAACCAACTTTACTCGTGCGACATCTTCAAAGTTCTACCAATCCAATGCAAATCGCACAGAACCCAAAAACCTATGGCATTGCGGTAGCATCTACCACTATGAAACCCGCTGACCGCTCAGATACCACCATGCAGTTTGACGATGCCTCGCACACATTTGGCATCCGCGCTAGCTTGGGTGACCAAATGGTGCTGCGGTCCGAGTTGTCGGTGTCCGTAGGTGCCAAACTGGCTGGCGTGCCCTATGCGCGCTACCTGCAGCACTTAGGCACTTTGGGCTATAGCATGCTGGATGAGTCTGTAGACATGCAAGCAGAGCTAGCAACACTACAAAGTCACATCGCCTTGAAGTGAGCAAAAGTACCATGCCATTCCTCCCCTCCGAACGCACCCAACTCCTCGCCGTCAAAGGCGTAGGCCCTACCGTCGTGGCAAGGCTGGAGCAGATGGGATTTGAGTCGTTCGCGCATTTGCGCAAAGCCAATGCGCTGGATATCTTGAGCCAGGGGGCCAAGCTCACAGGCTCGTCTTGCTGGAAGAACAGTCCGCAGGCGCGCGCAGCGATCAACGCGGCTATTGGGGCTGCGATGGCTGCGCAAAATCCGCCCGATAAATCCGCTCCATAAATCTGCCTGATAATTTGTCTTTGTTTTTATAAAAATGGAGACAGTGAATGTTGCGTAGAAACGTAGTTGCAGCAGGCTTGGCCGCTGCGGTACCTGGCCTGCACATACGCGCACACGCGCAAAGCTTTCCCAGCCAACCTATCAAGCTGATAGCCCCCTTCCCACCCGGCGGCAGTGTAGACATCACGTCGCGCATGATTGCCGAGCCCTTGGGGCGCAAGCTGGGCGTGCAAATGATCGTGGACAACCGCAGCGGCGCGTCGGGCAATATTGGCATGGAGGCGATTGCCAAGGCGCGGCCGGATGGCTACACGCTGGGGCTGAACACCGTGAGCATGGCCAGCAACCCGAGCTTTTTTGCCAGCATGCCGTTTGAGACGGCCAGTGGCGGCACGCTCAAAGACTTTACGCCCATTGGCATGGTGGCCACCTCGCAGCATGTGCTGATCGTGCCGAAGAATTCGCCCGCCAAAAACGTGGCCGAGCTGATTGCACTGGCCAAGAGCAAGCCGGGGCGGCTCAACTATGCGTCTGCCGGCGGCGGGTCTACCTTCCATTTGAGTGCCGAGCTGTTCAAAGACATCAGCAACACCTTCATCACCCATGTGCCGTACCGGGGCGGTGGCCCGGCGCTGCAAGACACCATTGGCGGGCAGGTGGACATGAGCTTTCCGGTGTTGTCGGCCACCTTGCAGCATGTGCGCGCGGGCAGCGTGCGGGCGCTGGCGGTGACGGGCACCAAGCGCAGCCCGCTGCTGCCCGATGTGCCCACCATGGCCGAGGCCGGGCTGGCCAACTATGCGTTTACCACTTGGTTTACCGTGTTTGGCCCGGCCAATATGCCGCGCGATGTGGTGCTGCGTGTGAACGCAGCGCTCAACGACGTGGTGCAATCGCCCGAGCTGCGCGAGCGCTTTGGCCGCGAAGGCTTTGAGCCCTTTGCCACTACGCCCGAGGCGGCGGGGCAGTTTGTGGCCAATGAGATCAAGCGCTGGGGTGCGTTGATCAAGGCTAAGAATATCAAGATTGATTGATCCTAAATCCGGCAGTTACCCAGCGCCCATAAGTTGCGCAGGCGGTATCCATGGCGGCAAAGGGCGTGTGATTTTGGCCACCACATAGTTCAGGAA
>JAYUHM010000016.1:0-42202 GCA_043766985.1 Polaromonas sp. | reverse complement strand
TTTTGATACTTTCATGAGCATGGCGCTGTACACACCGGGCCTGGGCTATTACGCCAATGACCTGCGCAAGTTTGGGCTGATGCCTGGCGGCGTAACCGATGCTGGCAGTGATTTTGTGACCGCACCCGAGATGTCGCCACGCTTTGGCCAGGCGCTTGCGCGGCAGATTGCTGAGGCTTTTGAAGCCACTGGCGTGACGCAGGTGTGGGAGTTTGGCGCAGGCTCTGGCGCGCTGGCCGAGCAGATTCTGCAGGCGCTGCCGCAAATCGCGCGCTACACCATCGTTGATGTGTCGGGCAGTTTGCGGGCGCGGCAGCAGCAGCGCCTCAAACCCTTTGAAGGCCGTGTGCACTGGGCGACAGCCTTACCAGACAACATGCGCGGCGTGGTGATTGGCAACGAAGTGCTGGACGCCATGCCGGTGAAGCTGCTGGCGCGTACCCAAGGCGCATGGCATGAGCGCGGCGTAGTGGCCAGCGGCAACGGCTGGGCTTGGCAAGACCGCCCCACGGCGCTGCGCCCACCAGTGGAGATTGCGGGCCCCCACGACTACCTGACCGAGGTGCATCCCCAGGCCGAAGGCTTTATTCGCACCGTGGCCGAGCGCTTGACGCACGGTGCAGCTTTCTTTATTGACTACGGCTTTCCGGAGAGTGAGTACTACCACCCGCAGCGCCATATGGGCACCCTGATGTGCCACTACCAGCACCTGGCCGACACCGACCCATTGGACAAAGTAGGGCTGAAAGACATCACCGCGCATGTGAACTTCACGGGCATTGCACTGGCCGGGCAAGACGCGGGGCTGGACGTGCTGGGCTACGCCAACCAAGGCCGGTTTTTGATGAATTGTGGCCTGCTGGCCAAGATGGAACAACTGGCCCCGCTACACCGCGCGGTAGTGGCCAAGCTGGCCACCGAGCACGAGATGGGCGAGCTGTTCAAGGTCATCGCCTTTGGCAAAGGCTTGGGCGACGACTTTGCGCCGCTGGGCTTTAGCAGCGGCGACCGCATGCATACCTTGTAAGTCGCGACGCCAGCGGCTTTTTTTCGCTTCGCTTCGTTCGTTTGTTTAGTTCGCCTTGATGCCTGCGGCCTGCACCAGCTTGGCGGTCGCCTCGGTCTCGTTGCGGATGAAGGCGTCAAACGCGGCAGGGGTCATGGGCATCGGGTCAGCACCGATGTTGTCCAGCTTGGTCTTGAACTCTTTGTTGGTCAAAATCTTCACCACTTCGGCGTTGAGCTTGTCTACCACCGCGCGCGGCGTGCCAGACGGCGCGAGCATGCCCACCCAAAAGGTGTACTCTGAGCCGGGTACGCCCGCCTCGGCCGTGGTGGGCACGTTGGGCAGGTCATTGGAACGTTTGGGGGTGCCAACGGCCAGCGCTTGCAGCTTGCCGTCTTTGATCAGCGGCAAGGCCGACACGATGGGTGCAAAGAACCAGTCGATGCGCCCGCTGATGGTCTCGGTCAGCGCCTCGGGCGTGCCGCGAAACGGAATATGGGTGGCGGTGATGCCCGCTGCCACACGGAATTTTTCAGCATTGATGTGGGTGGCCGAGCCGTTGCCCGCCGAGGCGTAGTTAAAGCCGTCCGGCTTGGCCCGGACCTTGGCCAACAGGTCTTTCACGTCCTTGTAGCCCTTGGCGGGCGAGACCACCATGATGTTGGGCAGGCTGGCCAACGTGGTCACGCCGCTCAGGTCTTTCAGGGTGTCGTAGGGCAAGTTGGGGTACAGCGCGGGGTTCACCACGTGGCCTGATGAATGCACCAGCAAGGTGTAGCCGTCGAGCGCTGCCTTGGCTACCTGGTTGGCGGCAATGGTGCCGCCGGCGCCGGGTTTGTTCTCGATGATGACGGTTTGGCCCAGGGCCGTGCCCAGCTTTTCCGCCACCGCGCGGGCGATGATGTCGGTGCCGCTGCCGGCGGTGAAGGGCACCACCAGTTTGACGGTTTGTTTGGGCCAGTCGCTTTGGGCCTGGGCGGACAGGCCGACGGACAACAGGGCCGCCGCGGCAAACAGGGAACGGCGATTCAGAAATGGGCGTTGCATCAGTGTCTCCTAGATTTATTTATGGACGGAAATAGTGCGGGTAACGGATGAGGTGCCGGCAACCGAGGCCGTCGTAACGGCAGCAACTGTTGCCGATGCGGATGCGGAAGTAGATGCGGATGGCGGGTACGGCATGGCCAAGAGCACCATGGCCGCGCGCTTGCTGCGGTTGACCAACTGCCGTTTTTCGCCTGGGGCAAAGCAGGCCGAGTCGTGGCGCTGCAGCACGGCTTCGGTTTGTACGCCGTTCAGTTCGCTGACCAAGGTAAGCTCGCCTTCCAGCACCACGTAGTGTTTCTCAACAGCCGAACCATCTAAGGTGGTATGCCCACCGGGTAACAGGTGCGAAACGCCCAGCCACAGCGACTGCGAGGGCCCCGCCTCATGGCCTTGCAGGCGCAGCATGTGCATGTCAAAGTGGTTGGGGGCTTTGTACGGCGGAGCTTGGTCGAAGCGGGTAATGTTCATAGGGGTCTCTGGTATGTTTTTTATGGGTGCAAAACCACACGGCCAGCCGCGCCCGCCAGCACGCGCTGGTAGCCTGCCAATGCGTCCGCCAATGGCAACACATCTGCAGCCAGCACGGGAAAGGGTTGGAGGCTGCCGTCTTCGAAGCCTGCGCGCAGCTCGCCCAGCAGCTGGCTGGAGCGCACACAGTCCAGCGCCAGCGTGTCGATGCCGACAAAGTTGTGCATGCCCCGGTAAAACTTGAAGACATCGAACGCCACCGTTTTGCCCTTGGTGGCAATGATGAAAATTTGAGTAGCCCCGTGGGCCATCACCGCGTGGGCGGCCTCCCAGTAGATGCTGTCTACGGTGTTGAAAACGATGTCGGCACCGCGCCCGCCCGTCAGCGCCATGATGCGGGCAGCGGGCTCGGTGTGCTGGGCGTTGACTATATCGACTGGCGCGCAGGCATGGCCTTGCAAGGTATCTTGGCGCTGCACGGCAATCACCTTGGCACCTGCGCGCGCGGCAATTTGCACTGCCGCTTGGCCGACTTTGCCATTGGCGCCAAACACCACGACCGTCTGGCCGCGCTGCACACCGCCTGCGCGGCGAAATCCTTCGCACGCGGTGACAAACGGTACGCCCACGGCACCGGCCTCGTCCATGCTGATGGCTTGTGGGCGCAATTGCACGGCAGCAGCAGGCAGCACCAGATAGCGTGCATGGCTGCCGCCCTGGGTAATGCCCACGTCGCCGCCCGAGCCCCAGACTTCTTTACCGATCAACTCGCTAGGGCCGTCGACAACGACACCGGCAAAATCGCGCCCAGGGGTGCGCGGAAACACGGCGTGCGGCATGATGCCCAGCGTGGCTTTGACATCGCTGGGGTTGATGGCTGCCGCGCGCACCTCGACCACGACTTGGTCAGCGGCGCACGCCGGTTGAGGTTGGGCTACGTGGGTGAGCACCAAGGTGTCGATGCCCGTAGCTTTGGTCTGCACATACAGCGCAGTAGACGGTGATGTCATGGTTTATTTTTTCGGTAAATTCAGCATGGCGCGTGCCTCGGTGGCGCTGGCAATGCTGCCGCCCATTTGCCGCACAATATCAGCGGCCTTGGCCACCAGCTCGGCATTGCTTTTGGCCAGTACGCCTTTTTCTAAAAAGATGTTGTCTTCCATGCCCACGCGCACATGGCCGCCATACAGCCAGCTTTGCGCGACGATGGGAAACTCGCTGCGACCAATGCCAAAGGCTGACCAGAATGCGCCCGCAGGCAGCAAATTGCGGGCATACAGCAAGGTCTCGGGCGTGGCGGCAAAACCGTATTTCACACCCAGTACAAAGGTCCACATACCGGGGCCGTCCAGCGTGCCGTCGGCAATCAAGTCACGCGCCAAATGCAGATCGCCCGAGTCAAAAATTTCCAGCTCTGGCATGACGCCCGCAGCGCGCATGACGGCTGCCATGCGGCGCACGTTGCGCGGCGTGTTCATCACCACATCGGGGCCGCTGTTCATGGTGTTGAGGTCTAGCGAGCAGACATCGGGCTTGATGAGGGCGATGTGCTCTACGCGTTTCTCGGGCGCTACCAGCGTCGTGCCGGGCGCAAAAATTTTCGGGTCATCCTCGCTGGGCACATAGCGGCCGCCAGGGCCCGTGGTGAGGTTGATGATGAGGTCTTGCGTCTTGGCGCGGATGCGGCTCACCACGTCGCGGTACAGCTCTACTTCCATCGACGGCCGGCCGGTTTTGGGGTCGCGCACATGGATGTGCACCGCCGCTGCGCCCGCCTCGTGCGCGGCCAGGCATTCGTTGGCGATCTGCTCGGGGGTGACGGGCAGGTAGGGCGTTTGTTCGGGCTTGGTGAGGTTGCCAGTAACAGCGCAGGTGATTAAGGTTTTTTGGTCGAACATCTCACAGGCTCCTTCCACCGTCGATGACAAAGCGCGCGCCGGTGGCAAAGCGCAGGCTGGTGGCGCAGGCCTCGATGGCGGCGGCAATGTCGTCTACCGCGCCGATGCGGCCCAGCGGAATAGTGGCGGCGGCCTTGCTGTTGAAGTCACTGCCTCGCCCGGGCACAAAGCTCGAATCGACCACGCCCGGTGATACGGCCAACACGCGCACCTGCGGTGCCAGTGCTTTGGCCAGTGATTTGGTCAATACGTCCAAGCCCGCTTTAGAGGCCACGTAGGCCAGATTGCTGCCGTTGCCGGTAAAGCCTGCGATGGACGACACGTTGACAATCAAGCCATCGCCCGAGGCCTTGAGCATTGGCGCAAAGGCGCGGATAGTGGAGAACACGCCGCGCAAATTGGCTTGCATGATGCTGTCAAACAGTTCGTCGTTTAAACCTTCCAAGTCGCCCGGTGGCACAGCCTTGGTAAAGCCTGCGCTGTTGATCAAAATGTCGCAGCGGCCGGCGCGCTCTTTTACCAGCGCGGCAGCAGCAGCCAGGGAAGCACTGTCGGTGATAGATGCGGTGACGGTAAAGTGCTGCGCCTGGGCGGCGCCTGGCAGGGCGTTCAGCTGCGCCTGCACGGCATCGCTGTCGCTACGGTCCAGCGACACAATGCGCGCGCCGCGTGCGGCCAAACGGGTGGCGCTGGCCATACCAATGGCGCCCTTGCCACCGGTGATGACGACGACTTTGCCGTCCAGTCTGTCTTGCGTTTCAAAACTCATACTTTTCTTTCAAATCTATCGAGGAAATCTTAGGGAAGTCTTAGGGGATTTTTGGGGCAACCTCATGGAATAGGCGGGCTGGGCAATGTCATCTCGCCGTCTTGCAGCACCAGGTCGTAGTCCAGCGTGTAGTGGCCGCCAGCGCCCGAGTGCTTTTGGTAGCGGCCCACCAGGCTTTCCACCACTGAGAAAGTTACGTCGGTGTGCAGGCGCTCGTCGTCGTCAGCAAAAACTTGTGTCACCAGCACTTTGTAGCCCGGCTTGGACACCATAAAGTGCACATGCGCGGGGCGAAAGGGGTGGCGTATTTGCGCGCGCAGCAGGTCGCCACAGGGCCCGTCCACCGGCACCGGGTAGCCTGCAGGGCGCACGGATTTGAAGTGAAATTTGCCTTGTGCATCGGTGCGAAAACGCCCGCGCAGGTTCATGTCGGGCTGCTGCTCGTCCTGGTTTTCATACAAACCCACGGGGGAGGCCTGCCATACGTCCACCACCGCGTCGGCCAGCACCGCGCCCTGGCTGTTGCGCACGGTGCCAGCGACGTTGAGCGCCTGCCCCGGGGCACCGGCCTCTGCGCCGCGCGCGATGTTGGCCCCCAAGGCAAACTCGGGCGCGTTGGCACGCCAGAACGGCCCGAGCAAGGCGGCATCGGTTTCGCCATGCTTTTGGGTATTGTTCTGCAAGGTGATCAAGGTAGACGCACCCAAAATATCTGAGGCCAAAATGACCTCGTTCTTTTTCTCGCTGGTGGCCTGGCCCAAGCCCACCAGAAAGTGGCAGGCGGCTTCAAACTCGGCATCGGTGGGCTTGACCTCGCGTATCAAGGCGTGCAGGTGGCTGACCACACTGGTCATAATTTCGCGCAGGCGCGGGTCGGGCGTGGTGGCCATAACGGCCAGCACTTTGTCGGTGATGTTGTGGGGGGTAACGAAATCCATGATAGATACGCTTTACGCTGTAAAACCAAGAGCCTGTGTATGTTTTTGCATGGTATCTCTAAAATGATGGCTTGCGAGCCTGTAAAAACCACTACGAGAGACCCCCATATGACACTTAGCCGCGGTGCTGGCCTTGCGCAGCAAGCTGGCCGAACCAGCGCGTACTTTGAGCGACCCCAGCAAGTACCTGCGCGGGCGTTATTGGAAGCTTTCCATGCGCCAGCCCATTAGAGCGTTGCACAATCAGCTACTTTTTTAATAGCATTGCATGTTCCGCTGGCTCATCGTCACCCTGCTCGCGTTGGTTCTCATCGGCTGGCTGGCGCCTGCGCTGCGGCGCTGGGGCTTTGGCAAACTGCCGGGTGATTTCCACCTGAAGTTTCGAGGCCGCGAGGTGTCTATCCCCCTGGGTTCCACGATTGTTTTAAGCCTGGTGGCGGGGCTGATTGGCAAGCTTTTTTAAACGACCTTGCACACCATCATGGCCAACTGGTGCAATGCCAGCCATGGGTCGGCCGGCCAGCCGGGCTGTTTGAGGCCTTTGACAATACCGTCTACCTGGTGCGCCGCATGCAGCAAGTTGGCTGCGTCGACCGATGACAGGCGCGGCAAAATGCGCTCAAACAGTTTTTGCTTCATGCCCCACACCCGCGCCTCTTGCAGCGCCACCGGTAGTGGCCTGCCATCGTCCATCAGCCCGCGCAGGCGGTGCAGGTTGCGAATATCTTCACCCAGTGTCCAGTGCACCAGCACGGTGGCCTCGCCCTCGGCTTGCAGGCCGTCCAGCATGCGCTGCACGCGCTCCTGGTTGCCGGCCAGCACGGCCTCGGACAGCTTGAACACGTCGTAACGCGCTACATTCAGCACGGCGGCTTCTACTTCGTCAAAGCTCAGCTCGCGCACGCTGGCACCGTCATTCGACCCACCCAGGTACAGCAGCGCCAGCTTTTGCATCTCTTGGTGCGCGGCCAGCAAGTTGCCCTCTACGCGGTCGGCAAAAAACTTCAAGGTTCTCTCGCCCTCCTCGCCAGCCTTCACCCGCAGGTTCAGCGCGCCCAGGCGCTGGGCGATCCACTGGGGCAACACACGCCGCTCGATGCTGTCGATCTGCAGGGTGATGCCAAAGCTTTCCAGCGCGCCAAACCACGCGCCGGTTTTGGTCATTTTGTCCAGCTTAGCCAGGATAAATAGCGTGAGCGTGCTGTCGTTGTCTTGCGCGGCCTGGGCTAGCTGCTGAATGGCCGGGCTGCCCTCTTTGCCCGGCTTGCCACTGGGCACGCGTACCTCCACAATTTGCTTGTCGGCAAACAGGCTGAGCGAGCCGCCCGAGGCCAGCACCTCGCTCCAGTCAAAATGCGCACCCGCTACCGTGTGCACCGTGCGCTCGGTGTAGCCCTGCGAGCGGGCGTGCGCACGGATAGCGTCTGCTGCCTCCTGGATCAGCAGCGGCTCGTCGCCATGCAGCGTGTAGAGCGACTTGATCCCGCGTTGCAGGTGGGTAGGTAGTTGAGCGGCGGCGAGTTGCATGACCCCAAGTTTAAGGGCACTTGAAGCTAGGCAAGCGCCCAACGCTATTGCGTCATGCCAAGCTTAGCCAACATGTATCGCGCTACGCACCGATTCAGGCAGCTTTTTCAACAGCCACTTTACGCCAAAGGTAACGATCAGCACGTCATCCACCACACCCAAAAAGGGAATGAAGTCAGGAATTAGGTCAATCGGCGAAATCAGGTAAAGGCACAGCCCCGCCACGCCCAGTTTGAGCCAAGCAGGCGATTGCGGATGCCGCAGCGCGCGCCACAGCAGCTTCAAATCCAAACGCAAAGCCGTCCAAATCACCGCAAGCCGTTTCCACATAGCAAACTCCTTCAAAGCGCCACAAGTGGCGGCGCATGACCGTAACGTGGGGATGGGTTGGGGGTTGACAAGGGCATCAAACGCCTGACTTGTTTGCATGCGTACGCAATGAAGCGGATAAACCTTGTTTGGGTACATTGCGTCGATATGGCATTGACATATTTTCGTTAATGAACGAAAATTGCGCATGTACGAGATCAAGCACTATGTAACAGCCGAAGATGAAGACGTATTCGCCCAATGGCTAAGCAAACTCAAAGACACCACGGCCAAGATTGCCATTGTGCGAAGAGGCAACCGCATAGAGCAAGGTAATTTTGGTGATCATAAGTTTTGTCGTGATGGCGTGTGGGAGCTGCGTGTAGATGTAGGTGCGGGCTATCGGGTGTATTACGCCATTGAAGGCCAGCAAGTTGTGTTACTACTATGCGGTGGCGACAAACGGACGCAGGATACGGATATCGCGCGCGCCTGCGAGTTTTGGCAAGATTGGCGAAGGAGAACGTAATGAAAGACAAACCCCATGATGAAGCCATGGCCGAGCTGTACCGCGAAGAGCCCGACTTCGCCATCGCAACACTCAACGCCGTGTTGCAAGATGGTGACCAGGCCGAACTAATGGTGGTGCTGCGCCAAATGACCAAGGCGTTTGGCGGCGTGCAGTCTGTGGCCGAGAAAGCGCATCTGAATGCCACGCAAATTTACCGTACGCTGTCGCCGGACGGCAACCCTGGTCTTAGCAGCTTTAGAGCGATTTTGGGTGCCATGAATATGCGGCTGGCTGTACAGGCTGTGCATTAAACTGCATAGTCATCAATGGCGTTTATTGCCACCCTTAAAGTTCAAATTATCCAAACGTGATCTATGCAACCCAAACCTCAAGCAGTGTTCGAGGAAGAGCCGCTCGCAGTTATGCGAATCGCTGGTGCAGGGGATGTTCCACTTCGAGCAATTGCGGATTTCGCCGATGCCGTTGATCGTATTCATCGCAGGATTCAGGCGATGGATACATTGTTCATTCTTTTGAAACAGGGTTACGACATACCCGGCACTAGGAGCAGATCGGATCAGATTGGCGTAATCGTGCAAAGGTCTGAGGAGCAATTAATATTGCCGAAGCTTGCGGCCGTAGAGCTTCACTCTCCAGGTTTTTGGGAAATTCTTGGGAGTCTGAGCCCGCTGAAATTTATTTCCGATTGCCTTCAGTTCTGGCATGAACGCAGCAAAGATAAGGAATACCGGAACACCTCGGAAGCGGCAAGACTATGGCTCGAAAATGAGCAAAAGAAGAATGAAGTTTTCAGGCAACGAATTGATCTCATGAAGTCGGTGGGCATTTCGGATGATGAACTGAGAAGGCAATTCTTCGAACCAATCGCTGCGTCGGTATCCGTGCTGTATGACCTATCAAAATCAGGGGTCGTTACGCCTAACAGTGCGAGCATAACTGTGCACTCAAAAGACGGTGAAAATAATGTCTAGCCGTTTTCACGAGTATCCAAGATCTGCACGAACAAGCTCAAAATCGGATCGAAGCGCTTCATTCGGCCATGTGCGGAGCACTTCAGTATGATGGTTGTTGACCAACCAATAGCAGAGTACGCAGGCTGGGCTGGCGAATAGCCCAGCAGCGGCACGGTCCAGAATTTTTGATCGGAGCGCGGGTAGTGCAACCACCTCCGCTACGTCTGGCATTTTTATGCCATCGAGAAGATGAATATACACGTCCAACATTTGGACGCAAACGAGATCACTGGATGATGGCTGTCTCGTAGTAATGCCCAAATATTCATTGTTTAGAAAGTCGATCCATGTCTTTCGGTCAGCGCTGATTTGCTCTATTTCTTTTGCCGCTTCGCAAAACATCAGGTCAGTGGTTTCCATCAACGCCATACAGCGAGCCACCAGCCGTTTCGCCGACGCAGGGATCAACTTATCCATCTTGTAAATTCTGTCGTGGCAAAGTTCTGCATACGCATGTTGGAGGATGGTTCGAATTTGAACCTCGCAGGTTGTGTTGTCGGGAATGAAAACACCATCCTTTTCATCGTTCCCAACGCTTCTTACTAAGAAATGGATTGATTGATAGTCAAAAACTTCTGGATCAGATTCGGCCTCATACTTATAGTGGCGTTCTCGACTGACATTCCACCCAGCATGACTCACGATAATTTGTTCAAGCATGTCAAGGTCTGTCCGCAATAGAACCACGAAACGAGCACCGACAAGATCGGTCATCTGCTCGAATGGTGCCTCATATTGTTTCTTCTTCAGTTTTTTGATGGCTGATGTTTCATTCTTGACACGGGAAGATGGTCCGACTTTGAAAAAGGTGTTGTAGCGGCTTGCCCCAATTTCAGCCAGGAGCATGTCTGAGACTTGTTTGACAACATACCCGCCCCAAGCCTTCAGTGCAGGTGCATGCGCGCGCAACTGTGCAGTGAAAGCTTCGGTGGGAACTGTCATTCTTGACTCTCAACTACGCCAGAAATGGTCACCTGTGTGGTGCCGTCAACGGTATTCTTGATTGTCACGAGCTTCACTTGATCAGGAGGGGTGGTAATCATGACGCCGCTAGTGAAGACGATCTTTTGACGGCGTTTCAATCGAGTCTTGATGAAGTCGGTGTCCTTCGTAATCGCGACCTTTGGGAAATTTGCTTTCTCCATAAACGCGATGTACATTGGCTGCATCGCGGGTTCGAAATGCGCGGAACCGAAGGACTTCACGCTGATTGTTTGGTTGTTGCTCCGAAGTTCGGCGCGCAACGCTTCTCCCAGATCAATTCGCTTAGCGGGACTAATTTTTTGACTCTTCAGGAAATCGTTGGTCTTTTCAAAGAACTGTCTGGTTAAATGCCTGTCCGAGGCTGAGACATCAGCTCCCAAAAATTCTTTGTAAAAATAGAAAGCTGCGCCTCGGGTCTCTGTGCCGGTCATCAGATGGTCAAACAAATGAATGGCAAAGTGCTCAGGATTATCTTTACCTCCTAACGCATTTGTCTTTTGAACAAAACCAATCTTGTACAGCTTCTGACTCTCAGCAAAAAAATCTCGGTGAGATAGTCGATGACCGTCTTCCCTTTCTCTATTTTTTCCGCGAGTGCGTCTTGGAGTTCCGCTTTCACAACAGCACAGAACGGCCGCTGCTGTATAGATGTGTGACCGGAGATGACCATCAATTTGCTGGCAGCTAAACTCTTTGATTGCTGCGCTTTTGCAAGTGTGTCCGCAACCTTTTGGGAAGTGGCTAAAAACGTTGGGTTATCCCCATCCATCATGTCGACCGCGTCTATAAAGAAGCTTCCTGGTCCAGTTTTGTCAAACTGAGCCTGGATACCGTGAGAATGATGTCCCAGTGCTTGCGCGATCCGTTTTGTAAACATGTCTAGGCCTGACCTAGGCAGTGCAGCCAACTGCCCGCCATGCGTTGGTGCAACGTAGCTCTTATCCGGGCCTCTGGGATTGATGTGGTGAATAATCAGACGGTTAATTGTCAACAACTGTAAATCAAGCATACCCACATCTCCAGAGTGCGCTAGCAGTTTTGTACATTGATACAACTTACTGCGCAATTGTTATTCGGATGCGTGCCGATATGTCCGGCGCGCAACTGTATGTTAACCCAGCCAGCAGAGTAGCACCCACTACGTTGAACCGGCTTCCCTCTGGTGAGCGGTAACTTAAAACCGCTGACCAACACAATAAATGCCCGTAGATCCCCTTTTTTCACCGCTGCGGCATATCCTTCACCGAATACCCCAAGCTCACCGTAGCGTCCGGCCCGATGGGCAGCATGCCTGTCTCCCACGCTTCCCACTCCGCGCGCATGCTAGCCAAACGTGCGGGCTCGCGGCCTGCCAGGTTGGCGCGTTCGCGTTCATCTTGCGGAATGTTGAACAAGTAGTCATTGCCGTCTACGCGCAAATACTTCCAATCGCCGCTGCGCAGGGCGCGTTGGCTTCGGTGGTTCATGCGCCAGTGCAGAGGCCGTGCAAACTCTTTGCCCTCCTGCTGCAGCACGCTTAGAAAAGACACACCGTCTAGCGGATACGCAGGGTCTGCGCCCGCCCCGGCAGCCGCCAGCATGGTGGCGGACCAGTCCATCGTCATGCACTGCTGCACACTCTGGCGACCAGGGGTGATGACTGCGGGCCAGTGCGCTATCCAGGGTACGCGGATGCCGCCTTCGGTGAGGTCCATCTTGCCGCCTACCAGGGGCCAGTTGTCGCTGAAGCGTTCGCCGCCGTTGTCGCTGGTGAAGACTACTAAGGTGTTGTCCAGCTGCCCGGTGGCGCGCAGCGCGGCGACCACCTGGCCTATGCCTTCGTCCATGTGGCGGATCATGCGCTGGTAGGTGTGGATGTTGCCGCCGTGCAGGTGGAAGAGGTTGGCTTTCACCTCCTGCGCCAGTGCGCTGTCGTCGCGTGTTTCCCAGGGCCAGTGGGGCGCTGTGTAGTGCATGCTTAAAAAGAAAGGCGCATCTTGCTTTGCCATGCGCTGCACGTAGTCAACCGAGCGCTGCGAGATGAGGTCGGTGAGGTAACCTTCTTGCTGCTTTTCTTCTTCATTCAAATACAAATCGTGCGTGCCGTTGTTGCTGCAATGGGTAAAGTAGTCCACCCCGCCCGACATGGGGCCGAAGAATTCTTCGTAGCCGCTTTTGATGGGGCTGAAGTGTGGTGGGTAGCCCAGGTGCCATTTGCCGATGAGAGCGGTGCGGTAGCCGCTGGCCTTGAGCAGGGACGGCAGGGTGGGCATCTCGGGCGGCAGGCCTAGCGTAGCGCTGCCTTTGCTTTTGCTGTTGATGGGCTCCTCTAGCGCGCCGCGCAGGCGGTACTGGTAGCGCGCGGTCATTAGCGCGAAGCGGGTGGGCGAGCACGGGGGAGACTTTGCCAAACTTGGCGTCGCGGCCGCCGTAGCAGCCTAGATCGGCAAAGCCCAGGTCGTCGGCGACGATGAAGATGATATTGGGGCGTTTCATGGAGTTTTTACTAAGGTTTTAGCGCTCTAGCCCAATAAAGCATAGCACTAGCAGCTATTAAATATATAGTGGATGGTGTGCCGCGCGATGCCTGCCGCTTATGCTTTGCACTATTCCACCTTCATGCCAGTCGCCTTGATCACCCGGCCATAGCGCTCGTACAAATCGGCCAGGCGTTTGGCCGCAGCGCTGCCGGTGAGGCCTTCGTATTCCATGTCGATGCTGGCGATGCGTTTTTGCATCTCGCTTAGCGTTAGCGCGTCGAGCAGGGCTTTTTGCAGGGCTTGCACCACGGGCTCGGGCGTGGCGCTGCTGACCATGGCCACGTAGACCACTTCGTTCTCTAGCTCCTTTAAACCCGCCTCGGCCACAGTGGGTACCTCGGGTGCCAGGCCAGAGCGCTTGCGGCTGGTGACGGCCAGTGCGGTGATCTTCCCCGCTTTAACCTGCGGCAGCATGCCCGGCGTGGCCAGCATGCCGCCGTCTACCTCGCCCGCCACAATGGCCAGCACGGCGGGGGTATTGCCTTTGTAGGGGATGTGGGTGAGCTTGATGCCCGCTGCATCGGTAAACAGCTCCACCGCCAAATGCCCCGGGCTGCCGCTGCCGCCCGAGCTGAAGTTAAGCGGCTTGGTTTTGCCCGCAGCCACCAGGTCCTTCATGGTTTTGTAGCCGGTGTTGGGGTGCACGCCTACCAGCAGGCCCGAGCTGGCAACCACCACCAGCGGCTTGAGGTCGGCGTTTTTGTAGGGCAGGGTTTTGTAAATGTGCGGGTTGACGGTGAAGGTGGTGTCGATGCCCCACATCACGGTGTAGCCATCGGCTGGGGCCTTGGCCACGAAGTCTGCCCCAATGCTGCCGCCCGCGCCGGGTTTGTTCTCTATGACGAAGGGTTGGTTATATTGTTTTTGCAACACCTCGCCTAGCGAGCGCACCAAAATATCAATCGGGCCACCGGGTGGGAAGGTGTTGATAAACTTGACCGGCTTGCTGGGCCACGCAGCGGTTTGCGCAACCGCGCTGCCTGCCAGCAATGCCGCGCAGGTGACGGCGACAAAAAGAACTGTCTTGAGCGGTTTCATAGATGCTCCAGTATGGTTTTAGGGCTCCAGCCCAATAGAATATAGCACAAGCAGCTATACTATCTATAGTAAATTCGATTGTCCTAAATGTTCATAGAGAGGGAAGTTTTTGAACGCAGAAGACACAGAGGTATCGCCAAGGTTTCGCAAAGGGCGCAAAAGAAGATAAAAGTAAATGCAAAATTAAAGGCAAAATTTGCTCTTTGCCTAATCCAATAAAACACCAGTCGCTTTAATAGGCTTTTCCCAACGCGCCAAGTCAGCACGCTGCGTTGCGGCCAGCACGCTAGAGGTAGAGCCCACAGGATCCATCCCTAGCTTGATGAGTTTTTCGCGCAGGTCGGGGTTTTTCACGGCATTGACTACCGCACGCTCCAGCCGTGCCAGCGTGGCCGCGTCCAAGCCCGCTGGCGCGTACATGGCAAACCAGGCGCTGGCATCCATGTCCACGCCCTGCTCTTTGAGCGTGGGCACTTCGGGTACTTGGAGGTCGCGGACTGCACTGGTCACGGCGATGATGCGTACCTTGCCCTCTTTGTGCAACTGGGCAGTCTCGGATACCACGTCAAATTTATAGCCAATATGCCCCCCCAGCAGGGCGTTGTTAGCCGGGGCGCCCCCTTGAAAGGGGATGTGCGTCATGGGCGCGCCCGCGCTTTGCTCCATCAGCATACCCATAAAATGCGGCAGCGTGCCTTGGCCGGGCGTGCCATACGTGGCGGTGGTAGGGTCAGACTTGGCTTTGGCCAGCATCTCGGCCACGTTTTTTACACCAGTAGCCGGGCCGGACACCAGGCCAAACTGAAAGCGGGCAATCAGCGAGATGGGCGTAAAGTCTTTCACCGCATCGTAGTCCAGCTTTTTATACACATGCGGGAACAGCACCATCGGCCCGCTGGGCAGCACCATCGGCCCGCTGGGCAGCACCACCACGGTTTGACCATCCGGCTTGGCGGCCTTGGTTTGCTGTAGGGCAATGCGCCCCGCCGCACCAGGCTTGTTCTCCACAATCACGGCGCTGAAGTCATCGCGCACGGCGTCACCTATCAAGCGCGCAATCACGTCGGCAGAGCCACCGGGCGGGAAGCCCACCAGTATTTTGAGCGGCGGCTTGTCTTGCGCCAAAGCGCCGGTGCTGAGCGCAGCCAGTGCTGCCAACACGGCGGTGCTGATAGCGCGGCGCGTAGTCAAGTTTGTCATCGTAGTCTCCAGATAATGCTTGCAAGGCGTACTGTATGCCAGACATCAGGGTTACTCTCATCCCCTACCGCTAGGACTTACCCGAGCATTCACCCTTCATGCCCGCGCCCAGTGCCTTTTTAGAAGCTAATCGGGCACTAGCCCAATGGAATATGGCACATAAAGCTACTAAATAGATAGCAAATGACCGCCCAAAAACTCTTACGACAGGCGGTAAGTTTCCAGGTGGATGCTGGTTTCGGTGTTGCTGATGCCTTTGAGCAGCCTAATGCGCTCCAGCGTTTTACTCAAGTCTTGCAGGTTCTTGGCGCGCAGCTCGGCCAGCAGGTCCCAGCGGCCATTGGTGTCATGCAATATGGCCACGCCGGGTTCGCCCTGCAGGCTGGCAATGACCGCGCGGCTTTGGTTGCCGTCCACGGCAATGCTCATCCAGGCTTTGATTTCGTCGGGCTGTACGTCGGGGCGCAGGCGCACGGTGTAGCCCACGATCACGCCAGTGTCTTCCAGCTTGGCAATGCGGTTGGTTACCGTGCCGCGCGACACCGCCAGCTTGTGCGACAGAGCAGCAATTGACAGGCGCGCGTCTTGGCGCAGCAGCGACAACAGTTGATGGTCAGTTTCATCCATTTTGCTATTTTGGCATTATTTACTGTCTAAATGATAGATATTTATCATATTTAGTACATTTTTGGTGATTTACATTGATTATGTGCAGCACGATACTGCCTGAACACCTGCCACACACCCTCACCACACCGGACGGCGTTGCGGCACAAGGAGATTGATATGACACGCACCGCTACCCCCACCACTACCGCCAACGCCTTGCTACAAACCCAATTTTTAAGCGCCAAAGACGTTGCCAGCTTGGTCAAGCGCTTGGGTTTACCGCACTGCCTGAGCGGCGTGGCCGCCAATATTCACCAGGATTTTTTGCGTTGGAAGGCTTTTGACAAAAGCCCTCGCCTGGCCTGCCACAGCGCCGACGGTGCTATCGAGCTGATGCCGATAGCAGATGACAAAACTTACACCTTCAAATACGTGAACGGCCATCCCAAGAACCCGCAACACGGCCTGCCGACGGTGATGGCTTTTGGCGTGCTGGCGGATGTGGCCACGGGCATGCCGCTGCTGATCAGCGAGCTGACCCTCACCACCGCCATACGCACTGCCGCTACCTCCGTGGTGGCCGCGCGCGCCCTGGCCCGCGACAACAGCCGCGTGATGGCCTTGATTGGCAATGGCGCGCAAAGCGAGTTCCAGGCGCTGGCCTTTCACCATCTTCTGGGCATCGACGAAATCCACTTGTTCGACACCGACGCTGAGGCCACTGCCAAGCTGATGCGCAACCTTATGGCCCACCCTGATGCCCAGCATCTGCACATCACCGCCCACGCCAGCGCCAGAGAAGCCGTGCGCGGGGTAGACATCATTACCACCATCACAGCCGACAAAACCAACGCCACCATCGTCACGCCCGACATGATCGAGCCGGGCATGCACCTCAATTCCGTAGGCGGTGACTGCCCCGGTAAAACCGAGACCCATGCCGACGTGCTGCGCATGGCCAAGGTGTTTGTAGAGTACGAACCGCAAACCCGCGTGGAAGGCGACTTGCAGCAGATGCCGGCCGACTTCGCCGTTACCGAGCTGTGGAATGTGCTGGCTGGCAAAGCCCCCGGCCGCGAGAGCCAAAACCAAGTCACCATGTTCGACTCGGTCGGCTTTGCCATGGAAGACTTCTCGGCCCTGCGTTTTATACGGGACGCTGCGCTGGCGCAAGGCATGGGGCAGCCAATGGACTTGATCCCCCATCTGGACGATCCGAAAGACCTGTACCAGTTGGTCAGGCCGGCAGCACGCCAGCCCAGGCGCAATACGTTAGACAACCATTCGGAGCGAACAGCCGCTATAGTTGCGGCATGAAGCAAACGACTGCCTTCACCACCGTCAGCCTCATCGGTGCGCCTACAGACATTGGCGCAGGCGCGCGCGGTGCCAGCATGGGCCCCGAGGCGCTGCGGGTAGCGGGCATTGCGCAGGCCATTGCGCAGTTTGGCCTGACCGTCAAAGACTGCGGCAACCTGCAAGGCCCGGCCAACCCGTGGCTACCCGCCGTAGATGGTTTTAGGCATCTGCACGAGGTGGTGCAATGGAACCAGCTGCTGCACGACGCGATGCTGGCCGAGCTGCAGGCGGGCCACCTGCCCGTTATGCTCGGTGGCGACCATTGCCTGGGGATAGGCTCTATCAGCGCGGTAGCGCGCCACTGCAAAGCACAGGGCAAAAAACTGCGCGTGCTGTGGCTGGACGCGCATGCTGATTTCAACACCGCCACCATGACGCCCAGCGGCAATATCCATGGCATGCCTGTGGCCTGCCTGTGTGGCAAGGGCCCGCGTGAGCTGGTGGAGATTGGGGGGTTTTCAAATGACAGTCCCGCCCTCAACCCCAAAGACCTGCGCCAGCTTGGCATTCGCAGCGTAGACGCTGGCGAAAAAAAATTGGTGCGCGACATGGGCATTGAAGTGTTTGACATGCGCTTCATCGACGAGATGGGCATGCGCCACGCCATGGAGCTGGCACTGGCTTTGGTAGACAAAAACACCCATCTGCATGTTAGCCTCGATGTCGATTTTCTCGACCCAGATATCGCCCCCGGCGTGGGTACCACGGTGCGCGGTGGGCCCAATTACCGCGAGGCGCAGCTGTGCATGGAAATGATTGCTGACACTGGCCGCATGGCATCGCTGGACATTGTGGAGCTGAACCCGGCCTTTGATATTCGCAACCGCACGGCCGAGCTGGCCGTGGACTTGGTGGAAAGTCTGTTTGGCAAAAGTACGCTGATGCGGGGGTAGCACTGGTGATAAAAATGTTACGACATTTACTTTTTGTGAAGCCGGTATTGCGCACCACTTTGAACCCATGTTTAACCCCAGATTGGTACGTTTTATGCTTGCCACCGACGATTACTGTTGGTAGCATCAAATCGTCTCTTTACCAACATGTCACCGAGCAATGTGTATGGACATTCCTAAGTCCATCCACTGCAGCCATTGCCATGCACCAAGGCAATTTTTCAAAAAACCATTTCAGGAGATCTTAATGAAACGAATGCACCATTGGCTAATCGGCCTGGCCGCTCTGACGGCCCTGGCCTTTACCCCCGCCCACGCGCGGGATCTGGAAACCATTAAAAAGGCGGGCACCTTGCAGCTAGCCACCGAAGGCGCGTTTGCGCCATTCAATTATTTCTTGGGTACCAAGCTGACAGGCTACGAGATCGACGTAGCAGAAGCCGTGGCAAAAAAGATGGGACTGCAAATTGAGTGGAAAGCACTGGCATTTGACGCCTTGATTTCCGCCGTTCGCCAAGACCGCTTCGACGCTGCCATCGCGTCGCACGGTTACACCGACGAGCGCGCAAAGTCGGTCGACTTCACCTCGCCACACTATTGCTCTGGCGGCCAAGTGGTAGCCCGTAGCGGTGGGCCCAAGACCGTTGCAGATTTGAAAGACAAAGTCGTGGTGGTGCAATTGGCTACCACCTACTCGGATGCCGTAGCCAAGCTGCCGGGCCTCAAAGAAGTCAAAACGCTACCGAAAGACACCGATGCACTGTCCGCCCTCATGGGGCAGCGCGCCGATGCCTGGGTAACCGACAAATTTGTCGCCAAAAACTCGGCCACCAAACTAGGCGGCAATAGGCTGCAACTGGGAGAAATGGTGTTCACAGAAAAAATCTCTTTCATCCTGAAAAAAGGCAACCCCGAACTGAAGGCAGCCATGTCTGAAGCGGTAGACGCGCTCAAAGCGGACGGCACGATGGCCGGCATTTCCAAGCGCTGGTTTGACGAAGATATTTCAGCCTGCAAGTAACCCACTATCAGCAGCCTTGAAAATCAACGTATGAACGCCCCTGTCACACAAACACCCGGTTGGCTCGAACAGCTGTCTGTGCAAAAACGCACTGGCATTCAAATGGGCTTGTCTATCATGGGCCTGTTTGTATTTTTGTGGCTCCTGGCAACGCTGCTTGCGCCGCTGCCTGACCCCATTGGCGCGGCTGCCAAACAGTTTTCTGAAGGCGCACGCACGACGGTAGCGTTAACGCTGATATCGGGCTTGATCGGCGGCATACTTGGCGTGGCATTGGGCTTGGGCAAAATGTCAAGCGTCAATGCCTTTCGTTGGCCCAGTGAATTTATTGTCTGGTTAATTCGCGGTACGCCGTTGTTAACGCAAATTTTGTTTTTCTACTTGGCCTTGCCCGCTATGGCACCCCAGCTACAGCTCAGCGAATTTTGGACTGCGGTGGTCGCCCTGTCGATCAACGTAGCCGCTTACAACGCCGAGGTGTTTCGGGCGGGTGTTTTAGCCGTCCCACGGGGTCAAAAAATGGCTGCGCAGGCCATGGGCTTCAGTTCAACACAGGCCTTTATCTATGTTGTTTTGCCGCAGGCCATGCGGGTAAGTTTGCCCGCGTTGGCCAACAACATCGTCGCCCTGCTCAAAGACTCCTCCTTGGCCTACGCCATTGGCGTCGTTGAGATCAACATGATTGCCCAGCGGGTACAGGCAGAGAGTTTCCAGCCTGTGCCCGTATTTATTGCTACAGGGCTTATTTACTTAATACTAACTACCGCACTGACCCAGTTTTCTGGTGCCGTCGAACAACGTATGGCATCAGCACACCACTAACTTTAACGGAGATGACTATGAAACTAAAAACCATTCCCCTCGCACTCGCCGCCGCTGGCTGGCTCATCAGCAGCAGCGCGCTTGCACAAACCAGCGACCAGCGCATGCAGCAGCTGGAGAGCCAGGTTCGCACGCTGATGCAGCAGCTTGAAGAGCTTAAAGCCGAGCAAAACAAGGCCAAAGCAGCACCGCAGGCCCCGGCGCCAGCCAGTGCCATCACCGAACTGAAAAACCAGGTCGAAGCCAACCAGAAAGAGGCCGTGGTAGGCGGCGATATTCCGGGCTCGTTCCGCGTGCCCGGCAGCGACACGTCGATCAAGGTGTACGGCTTTGCAGAACTGACTGCATGGCGCGACAACAAGGGCGCTACGTCGGGCGATTTTTCCTCTGCTACGGCCTTTCAACCTCTTGACGGTTCGCCCGATGCCAACCGCACAGGCAATGTGAAATTTGGCGCTCGCACCTCCCGACTAGGTGTTGAGGCCAGCACGCCCACCAAATACGGCGCGCTGGGTGCCAAAGTGGAGTTTGACTTTGCAACAGAGGCAGGGAACACCCTTGGCAACACGACTTCTCAAGCTAGCCGAGAAGCCTATACCAACAGCTTTCGCCCACGCTTGCGCCACGGCTACGTAACCCTCGGGCCTTGGACTTTTGGACAAACCTGGTCTACGTTTATGGACTTGGATACGTTGCCAGAAACACTGGACTTTAACGGTGTACCGGCTTCGCCGTTTGTGCGGCAGCCGATGATTAAATACGCCTACGCTACGCCCGACTACGGCACCTTTACAGCCGCATTGGAGAACTCGGTCTCTTACGTCACCGATGGTGGGTCCCCACGTGCAGATAACTTCGACAAGCGCCCCGACGTCATCTTTCGCTACGACAAGTCCCACGACTGGGGTAGCTGGAACGCACGTTTTCTGAACACAGAATACCGGATCAACGATGGCGCAGGACTGAGCGCCAAACGCAGCGGCTACGGCTTTGGCGTGGGCGCGACAATCAAGACGCGCGGCGATGACTTCTTTACCGTGCAGTACACCGATGGCAACGGCTTGGGACGCTACAACATCTCTTTTGCCGATGCCGCGGTCTACGATGCTGCCAATAACAAAATTTTGTTTGAAAAAGCGCATGGCATTGTGCTGGGTTACCAGCTCAAACTCAATGACGCGATGCGCGCCAACTTGGCCTATGCGGTACAAGTTGCGCAAAGCAATGACTTCTCGGCTTTCTTTGCCAATATCCCCTCGAGCGTAAATAACCGCAAAATCACCCAAGGTCACATCAACTTCATTTGGACACCGGTTAAGAACCTTGATCTTGGAACTGAATATTTGTGGGGCACGCGCGAGACCTTTGGCGGCGGCACCGGCAAGCTCAGCCGGGTGATGGGTTCTGCGAAATACAGCTTCTAATCCAGCTTAATTCGCCGGATGAAATTCGGTAGTAGTGCTTGGCGGCCAGTGGTTGCCAAGCACTATTGTTTTACAGGCATTGCAAGGTGCCTTTTATCGCATGAACCACGACTTCGCGTCCGCCCTCATCCTGTTGCTGTTGGTACTGGACCCCTTGGGCGGTTTACCCATCTTCATTTCCATATTCAAAGACGTATCACCCGAGCGCAGGCGGTGGGTTGCACTGCGCGAGTCGGCTATTGCCATGGCCATACTGATGGTTTTCATGGTCATGGGCAACCAGATTTTGCATCTCATGCGCCTGTCTGAACGCTCGCTGGAAGTAGCCGGTGGCGTGATCTTGTTAATGGTTGCCATTCGCATGATTTTCTTAAATCCCAGCGAAACAAAATCTGAGAGAAGGGCGCCGCGAGAGCCGTTTATCTTTCCGCTGGCGATTCCCTTGATGGCGGGCCCGTCTGCTCTGGCAACCGTCTTGTTGCTGGCGTCCCGTCAGCCTGATCGCCTATGGCAATGGACAGGTGCGTTGGTATGCGCGGTATTGATCTGTTTAGTAGTGCTGCTGTCGGCTAGCTGGCTCAACAAAGTACTGGGCGAATCGGTCTTGACGGCCATGGAAAAACTGATGGGGCTGGTACTGACCGCCATTGCAGTAGAGATGATTCTGGCGGGTTTAAAGCACTACTTTTTCAACACCTAAAGCTCCAAAGAGCCTGTCAGAGACTGCGCACCGCGGCCAAGCGGCGCTGGATCTGCTGCACAATATCGCTTTGCATGTTGCGGTACAGCAGGCCTTCTTCGGCCTCTTTGGACAGCACGGCAGATTCGTTAAAGCTGATGTCGCGCTGCTGCAAAATTTCGGTTTCGGGGATCAGTTCTTTGCCGTCTTTGCTGCGCAGCTTGAACTTGAAACGCAGGCGCAGCTGAAACTCCCGCACCTGGCCGCTGCTGGTCACGCCCACCACGGTTTTCTCCCGCTGATCGCTGACAACGTCTATCACCACCTGGGCGGCGTCCAGTTGTTTGCCATCGGTGATAAAGCGCACCTCGCCATTATTTTCCATGGCGCGACGCAGCTCGATAAGCAGTGGCGACGTATCGGCACCGTTGACAAAAATGGTCTTGAACGCAAACGACTGCGCACCGCGCAACTGAAAACCGCAGCCCGCCAGCGACAATGCAGCCAGCCCCAGCGCCACGGCGGTAAGGTGGCGCCTGCGCGGCATCGGGCTGAGAACAAGGTGGTGGCGCATAGCTTGCACCTTACACCACAATGTTAACTAAACGCCCTGGCACCACCACCACTTTTTTAGCGGCAGCACCGTTGGCTTGCTTCACAAACGCCTCATTGGCCAGCGCTATGGCTTCAATAGCCTCTTTGGTCGCGTCGGCAGCCACCAAAATGCTGCCGCGCAGCTTGCCGTTGATTTGCAGCATGAGCTCCATCTCGTCTTGCTTCAAGGCGTTGCTGTCCACTGCAGGCCATCGCGCGTCCAGCAGCTCGCCATGCACCTTGGCAAAACCCAGGTCTTGCCACAGCGCGTGGCTGATGTGGGGCGTGACCGGGTAGAGCACACGCAGCAAAATACTGAAGCCCTCGGCAAGCACAGCATGGTCGCCTTGGCTGCCAGTGCCCTTGAAGTCTTCCAGCGCGTTCAGCAGCTTCATCGCCCCACTGACCACAGTGTTGTACTGCATGCGCTGGTAGTCGTAATCAACCTGCTTAAGCAGCGTGTGCACTTCCAGCCGCAACGCCTTGGATTCTTTGCTTAATTCGCCTGTAGCCCAATTAAATGAAGCACAAGCTGCTATATTGTTTATAGCGTTTAGCTTGACGCCAAAGTTGTAAACGCGGCGTAAAAAGCGGTAGCTGCCTTCGGCGCCTGAGTCGCTCCAGGCAGCGCTCTGGTCGGGGGGGCCGGCAAACATCACAAATGCGCGTGCCGTGTCCGCACCAAATTTGCTGATGAACTCGCGGGGCTCTACCACGTTGTTCTTGCTCTTGGACATCTTCTCGGTGCCCCCATAGAGCACTGGCTGGCCATCGGCCTTGGCGGTGGAGCGGGTGGGGCGGCCTTTTTCATCGTGTTCAATCACCACTTCATTGGGATAAAACCAGCGCTTGCCACCGCCCGCTTCGTCGCGGTAATAGCAGTCATGCAACAGCATGCCTTGGGTAAACAGGTTGACAAACGGTTCATCAAACTTGACCAAACCCATGTCGCGCATTACTTTGGTCCAGAACCGCGCATACAGCAGGTGCAGCACCGCATGCTCAATACCGCCAATGTACTGGTCCATCGGCATCCAATAGTCGTTACGTGTATCCACCATGCTGTCTGCATCGGGGCACGTATAACGCATGTAATACCAGGCGCTGTCGACAAAAGTGTCCATGGTGTCGGTTTCGCGCTTTGACGCCTGGCCACAGATGGGGCACGCTGCATGCAGGAATTCTTGGCAGTGGAGCAGCGGGTTACCCGAACCATCGGGTACCAAGTGCTCGGGCAAGACCACGGGCAGGTCTTTCTCTGGCACCGGCACAGCGCCGTGCTCGGGGCAATGGATGATGGGAATGGGCGTGCCCCAGTAGCGCTGGCGGCTGATACCCCAGTCGCGCAGACGCCATGTAGTTTTTTTCTCGCCGAGGTTTTTGGCTAGCAGGTCGGCAGCAACGGCAGCGACACAGGCCTTAAAACCTAGTCCGTCGTATTTACCGGAATGCACACTGGCGGTGCCCACTTTGTTGGCATACCAGTCTTGCCAAGCGTCGGTAGAGAAGTCTTTGCCATCAACGGCCACTACTTGCTTGATGGGCAGTTTGTATTTTTTAACAAACGCAAAGTCCCGCTCATCATGCGCTGGCACACCCATCACGGCACCGTCGCCATAGCCAATCAGCACGTAGTTGCCCACCCACACTTCTACCTTGTCACCCGTTAACGGATGGCTCACAAACAGGCCGGTCGCCACGCCTTCTTTTTCCTTGGTCGCCAGCTCGGCCTCCGTGGTGCCGCCGCCCTTGAGTGCTTCAATTTTCGTAGCAAGTGGCGCATTCAATTCGCCCGCCCGCACCGCCAGCGGATGCTCCGGTGCCACCGCCACAAAGGTCACGCCCATGATGGTGTCAGCGCGGGTGGTAAAGACGTACATCTTGCCGTCCTGCACCAGCTTTCCAGAAGCGTCTTTGATGTCGTGCGGGAAGGCAAAGCGCACGCCCTCGCTTTTGCCAATCCAGTTTTCCTGCATTATTCGCACACGCTCGGGCCAGCCGGGCAGCTTGGTCAGCGTGTGATCCAACAGCTCTTCGGCATAGTCGGTGATACGCAGGTAGTAGCCAGGTATCTCGCGCTTTTCCACCAAGGCGCCACTGCGCCAGCCGCGCCCGTCAATCACCTGCTCGTTGGCCAGCACGGTTTGATCCACCGGATCCCAATTGACAACCTGGGTCTTGCGATAGGCAATGCCCTTTTCGAGCATCTTCAGAAACATCCACTGGTTCCATTTGTAATAGCTCGGGTCGCAGGTGGCCACTTCACGCGTCCAGTCAAACGACAGACCCAGGGGTTCAAATTGCGCCTTCATTTCAGCGATATTAGCGCGGGTCCATTTTTCAGGCGGCACGTTATTGGCGATAGCTGCGTTTTCCGCAGGCATGCCAAAAGCGTCCCAGCCCATGGGCATGAGCACGTTAAAGCCCTTCATGCGCAACTGGCGCGCCATCATGTCGTTGATGGTGTAGTTGCGCACATGGCCCATATGCAGCTTGCCGCTGGGGTAAGGCAGCATGGAGCAGGCGTAGTACTTGGGCTTGGGCTTGCCGTGGGCATCCAGGGCGTTCTCGGTGACGCGGTAGGCGTCTTGCGCGGTCCAGTGCGCTTGGGCGCTTTGTTCAACGGCTAAGTGGTCGTATTTGTCTTGCATAGACTGTGATTTTAAGGCCTCGGATTTGGAGGCACGATGGAGGCAAGAAAGAACGTGTACCGCTTCTAGCTGGTGCACGAGCAGCTACACAACCAGTAGCTGCCTACATAAGCTGTCAGGGCGCCTTGGGCTCGGCCACAAAACCAATGCGGTTAAGCCCGGCTTTTTGCGCCACGCCCATTACCTCTACCACCTTGCCGTAGGGTACCGCCTCGTCAGCGCGCAGCTGCACTTCGGTGTCGGGGTTGGCTTTGGCCGATGCGGCGAGGGACTCGCTCAGCGCGGGCAGGTCGATAGGCTTGTCGTTGAGGAAAACTTTGGCCGATTTGTCGACCACTACAGTTACAAACTTGGGCGCATCGTTGGCTTTGGCGGCATCGGTTTTGGGCAGGTCCAGCTTGATAGAGCTGGCCAGCAGCGGCGCGGTGATGATGAAAATCACCACCAATACCAACATCACGTCAACCAGCGGTGTGACGTTGATCTCGCTCATGGGCTCGGAGCCCTTGGAACGCTCTAAACGGCCAAAGCTCATGTTGGTCAGGCCTTCACCGTGTGGTGCGCAAGAAGTTCGCGCAAGTCGCGGGCAAAGCCTTCCAGGTCGGCCTCAATGCGGCTGGTGTAGCGGCCAAACAGGTTGTAGGCCAGTACGGCGGGTATGGCTACGGCCAAACCGGCAGCGGTCATGATGAGTGCCTCACCCACTGGGCCTGCTATTTTGTCGATAGATATTTGCCCAGCGCCGCTGATGCTGATGAGCGCGTGGTAGATACCCCACACGGTGCCCAGCAGGCCCACAAAGGGCGCGGTAGAACCCACAGTTGCCAGTAGCACCTGGCCAAAATGCAGCTTGAGCAGCACCGCGTGCAAGGCGTCGCGCAGCACGCGGGTAAGCTGCTGGGCTTTGTCGCCTACCGTGGCCAAGGTCCCGGCGGGACGGGTTTGGCTGGCTTCAATCAAAGGCAGTACCAAGGCCTCACGGTCTAGCGCGGCCACTGTTACCTTGGCTTGGGCCAAATCAGGCGCCTGCCAAAAGGCGGCAATGCTGCGGGCTACGTCGGGCACGGCGCGCTTGACAACCCAGGCTTTCCACAAAATTACCACCCAACTGGCAACCGACATGGCCAGCAGCAAAATGGCCACAAACTTGCTGATAGCGTCGCCTTGGGCAATAAAGTTAAATGCGTTCATGGTGAAAGAGGTAGTTAACGAAGTGCCAGCACGTCAAACATGTCAAACATGCCGGTAGGTTTGTTGGCCAAAAAGCGCACAGCGCGCAAAGCGCCCTGCGCATAACCTTCCCGGCTAGATGATTTGTGGGTGATTTCAATGCGCTCACCAATACCCGCAAACATCACGGTATGGTCGCCCACAATGTCGCCGCCACGAATGGCAGAGAAACCGATAGTGGACGGATCGCGCGCACCGGTAATGCCCTCACGGGCAAACACGGCATGCCCCTTCAAGTCACGGCCCAGGGCGCTGGCAATGACCTCGCCCATTTTCAGCGCGGTGCCCGAGGGCGCGTCTACCTTGTGGCGATGGTGGGTTTCGATGATCTCGATGTCGTAGCCGCCAGACAGTGCCTTGGCCGCCATGTCCAGCAGCTTGAGGGTGACGTTTACGCCCACGCTCATATTGGGGGCCAGCATGATAGCAATGCTTTGCGATGCGGCAGCAATTTCAGCTTTTTGCGCGTCGCTAAACCCGGTGGTACCAATGACCATTTTCACACCCATCCCGCGGCACAACGCTAGGTGGGCCATGGTGCCTTCGGGGCGGGTGAAATCAATCAGTACATCGGTTTTTTTAAGCGCATGGCGTACGTCTGAGGTAATGGTGACGCCGCTGGCGTGGCCCAAAAATCCGGAGGCATCCAGGCCAATGCCGGGGCTGTCGGGCACGTCCAGCGCGCCGCCCACCACCATGTCGTCTGCGGCGTGCACAGCCTCAATCAGCATGCGGCCCATGCGCCCACTGGCGCCGGCAATACAAATACGTTGCTTGGGTGTCATACGCGTTACTTACCTGCTGGCTCAAGCGGGGGGTACACCTGCGGTACCGCGGGCTCCGGGGGAGAGGCCTCGGCGGGGTTGCTGCCTTGCGGTTTGGTTTGTGTTTTGGCCAGCTCTTCGTCGCTGGCTTGCAGACTCGGTACTTTGCCCAGCTTGCGGTTATTGTCCAGCGTGGCGATAAATTCGGTCTCGGACGGCATGGTGTCGCCGTCAAACTTTTCCAGCTCGTCGCCTTTGAAAAACACCGTCAGCTTGCGGCTTTGCGCCTCAATACCCTGACGGCGAATGGTAAAGACATAGTCCCAGCGGTCAGCGTGGAAGGCGCTGGCAACCAAGGGCGAGCCCAAGATCTCACGCACCTGCGCGCGCGCCATGCCGGGGCGCAGTGCCTCGACCTGCTCTTTGGATACAAAGTTG
Source organism: Polaromonas sp. (assembly GCA_043766985.1). Taxonomy (GTDB): domain Bacteria; phylum Pseudomonadota; class Gammaproteobacteria; order Burkholderiales; family Burkholderiaceae_C; genus JAAFIP01. The sequence goes on along the minus strand of JAYUHM010000016.1, from coordinate 14,470 downwards.
CCCTGCACAATTTCTACTTTGTAGGGGGTAATGACGCCGGCAACACGGTTGCTGGCGCTGTTAAAGCTGCCGCAGGCGGACAGGCCAGCGCAGGCCAAGGCCACCATGGCCGCGCGCGGCAGGCGCATGGGTACTATAGAGCGTTTAAGAATGAAAAGCACAGACATTGCAGGCGTCGCCCGGTGCTAAAACCCGGCGCATAAGGTTATGATTAACTCATTGTAGCGGCTATGCATTGCCATCCTGTAGCGAGCCCATTCATGTCTAATATTGACGAACTTAAAAGCACTGGTCTGAAAGCCACGCTGCCGCGCCTGAAGATCATGGAGATCTTTCAAAGCGGCGCCCAGCGCCACATGACAGCCGAGGACGTGTTTCGCGTGCTGCTACTGGAGCGCACCGACATTGGCCTGGCCACGGTATACCGCGTACTGACGCAGTTTGAGCAGGCGGGCATCCTGACGCGCAACCACTTTGAATCCGGCAAAGCCACCTTTGAGCTGAACGAAGGCCAGCACCATGACCATTTGGTGTGTCTGGATTGCGGCAAGGTGGAGGAGTTTTATGACGCCGAGATTGAAAAGCGCCAGCATGCGGTGGCCAAAGCCAAGGGTTTTACGATTACCGACCATTCGCTGAGCTTGTATGCCAACTGCACTAAGGATAAGTGCCCGAATCGGGTGGTTCGGTAGGTTTCTGCTGGGCTTGTGTTTTTGTCTTGTTCTTGTACGGGAGCACAGAGACAGAACCGAAGCCAGATTCTCACACCGCAGAACACAAGCAAAATACGCCACTAGCCCAATAGAATGCAGCACAAGCAGCTACTAAATTAATAGTGTCATAGCTTACTTTTCTGCTTCCCAAACGCTTTCCAAAACCCGGCCTCTTGCGTGGCTGCAAAGTTGATGCGCATCAAGGTGCTGGGCTGGTTGCGGCTGGCGTGGAACAGGGCGCCGGGGGCTAGTAGGTAGCCGTCGTCCAGCATTTGCTGGGCTAGCAGGTCGGTGTCTACCCCGGTGTCTACCCAGCCAAACAGGCCTGCGGGCTCGGCGGCGAAGGTGCAGCCGGCTTGCATGGCGAGCTTCACGCTGCGGGTGCGGGCGGCGTCTAGCCGGGTGCGGATACGCTCTGCGTGGCGGCGCAGGTGGCCTTGTTCTATACAGATGGCCAAGGCTTTTTCTAGCAACGCGGGGGTGGTTAAGGTGGACAGCAGCTTGGTGTCCAGCAGGCGTTCTACGATGTCGGCTGGCGCGGCTATGTAGCCTACGCGCCAGTTGGGTGCTAGTATTTTGGCAAATCCGCTGACGTAGATGGTGCGCTGCAAACCGTCTAGCGCGCACATGCGGGTGGCGTGCTGCGGGGCGATGTGGCTGTAGGTGTCGTCTTCGACAATATGAAAATCATGCTGGTTGGCCAACTGGAGCACGCGGTGCGCGCTACCAGGGCTGAGGCAATAGCCAGTCGGGTTGTGGAACACGCTGACGCTGACAAACAGCTTGGGTGCATGCTCTTGGCAGTAGCGCGCCATCACCTCTACGTCGGGCCCATCGGCGCGGCGCGGCACGGGCAGAATGCGCATACCCAAGGCCTCCAGCCGCGCAAACTCTACCGCCCAGCCTGGCTCTTCCACCATCACGCAGTCGCCGGCCTTGAGCAGGGTGCGGCTGACCACGTCCAGCGCGTGGGTAGCGCCGATGGTGGTGATGATGCGCTCGGCGGGCACGTCAATGCTCAGGTCGCGCAGCTTGGTGGACAGGGCGCGGCGCAGGCCGCTGTCGCCCAGGGGTTCGCCGTATCTCAGGCTCGTCTCCAGCAGGGTTTTGCTTTGCGTGACCTTGCGCACCGCCGCGCTCATAAAGTCAGACTCCAGCCACTCGGGCGGGAACACCCCCATGCCCGGCTGCGGCCAGTGGCTGCCCAGGCCGCTGCGGTTGTGGTGAAACATGCCGCGAATCAGCGCCGTCGCGTCAATGCGCGCCTGCATGCGGCCCGCCAGGCCGGTGCTGGCGCGCAGCGAGATACCGCCAGGCAAGTTTTCTAACGCTGCATTATTAATAGCAGATTGTGCTATATTTTGTTGGGCTAGTGGCTGATTTGGCTTGGATTGTTGAATATCCCGCACATAAAAGCCGCGCTGCTTGCGCGCCTCCAGCAAGCCTGCAGCTACCAGCTGGTCATAGGCTGCCACCACCGTGTGCGGGCTGACGCCGTGCTGTGCGGCGCACTGGCGCACGCTGGGCAGGCGCGCGCCAGCGGCCAGCAGCCGGTTTTTGATGCGCTCGGTAAATCGGGCTACCAGTTGGTCGGTCAGGCTCAGGGACGAGGTGCGCATTAGCATAGCGGGGGTCTTTCAGGGGCTAGTGTGTACCAGTAAAGTAGCCAATACAGATAATGCGCTGATGCGCTCATCTGTATTGGTACTGTACTGCACTAACACTGTACATTGCACTGCATGACGTTACAAGAACAACCTATTTATTTGCGCGGTATGGCATGACGGCGCAAGAATTTTCGGCACTGCTGGTATTGGGCACCGCCATGAGCTTCTCACCAGGGCCTAACACCACGCTGTCTACCGCGCTGGCGGCCAACTACGGCCTGCGACACACGCTGCGCTTTGTGTGCGCTGTGCCGGTGGGCTGGGGTGTATTGCTGACGGTGTGTGCAGCCGGCGTGGGCGGCTTGATCGTGGCGGTGCCCGCGCTGGGCTTGCTGGTCAAGGTGGTGGGCGTGGGGTATTTGCTGTGGCTGGCGTACAAGCTGTCGGGTTCGGGCAGCCTGGCGCAGGCTGACTCGTCCCGGCTCAATGTGACGTTTTGGCAAGGCGCAGCGCTGCAGTTTGTCAACATCAAGGCCTGGATGCTGGCGATCAGCCTGGTGGCGGGCTGGGTGGCCGGGCGCGCTGACGCTGTGGAGCGATTTGCGGTGGTGCTGCCCACCATGATGCTGTTTGCGCTGATCGGTAACTTGGCCTACGCCACCGTCGGGGCACTGCTACGCGACTGGCTGGCACGCGGGGCACGCTTGCTGTGGTTTAACCGCGTGATGGCCGCCGTACTGGTAGCTACGGCTTTATGGATGGGCACCGTATGAGCATGACGCACGCGCAAGACCGGGAGGCGCTGCTGTGGGGATCAGTGGGCGTCATCCTGTTTGCCGCCACCCTGCCCATGACGCGCTTGGCCGTAGGTGCTGCGGATGCGCCCCAACTATCGCCTTGGTTCGTCACCTTTGGCCGCGCTGCGGTGGCGGGCTTGCTGTCTATCGGCTACCTGCTGTGGCAGCGCAGCCGCGGCACGCTCAAGGTACCTGTGCGCGCTGAGCTGCCCCTGGTCGGCATTACGGCCTTTGGTGTGATCGTGGGGTTTCCGCTGTTTCTGGCGCTGGCACTGCGCCACGTGCCCAGCACACATGGCGCTGTTGTTACGGCTTTGCTGCCGCTGTCTACCGCCGTGCTGGGGGCCTTGTGGTTCAAGCAGCGGCCATCCAAGGGCTTTTGGGCCTGCGCGCTGCTGGGCACAGGCCTGGTGCTGGGCTTTATGGTCTGGCGCGCGGGTGGCCTGTATCTGGGCGCGGCCAACATCTACCTCATCATTGCCATGACCACCGGTGCCTTTGGCTACATCGGCGGCGCACGCCTGACACCGCGCCTGGGCTCTGAGCAAACCATTTGCTGGGTACTGGTGACCGGCCTGCCTTTGACACTGCCCATGGCTTGGTGGTTTGCGCCCGTTGATGCGGCAGCGGCGGCAGCAGTGTCGGGCATGGCCTGGTTGGGCTTCACCTATGTGGCACTGTTTTCGATGTGGATCGGCTTTTTTGCCTGGTACCGCGCACTCGCACTGGGTGCCGTGCGGGTCAGCCAGATCCAGCTCATCCAGCCTTTCTTGAGTTTGTTATTTGCAGTGCCCCTGGTGGGCGAGCGCTTGGACGGCATGACGCTGGCCTTTGCCGTGGCAGTGATCGCTACCGTGTACATCGGTAAAAGAATGCCGGTAGGATCAATACAAAGAGGAGAAAAAGCATGAACTGGAAACTAGCCGCCCGCGCCGAGCGTATGAATCCATCGGTGATCCGCGAGATTTTGAAGGTGACTGAGAAGCCTGGCATCATCAGCTTTGCGGGGGGTTTGCCGTCGCCCAAAACCTTTCCAGTCGATGCCTTTGCAGCGGCCTGCGCCAAGGTGCTTCAGCACGATGGCCCTGCGGCGCTGCAATACGCTGCGAGTGAGGGCTACCCGCCGCTACGCGAGTGGGTGGCAAACAACTTGCCTTGGCAGGTAGACCCTGCGCAGGTGTTGATCACCACCGGCAGCCAACAGGCGCTGGATTTGGTGGCCAAAATATTGATCGACAAAGACAGCCGCGTGCTGGTCGAAACGCCCACCTACCTGGGCGCGCTGCAAGCCTTTACGCCGATGGAGCCAACGTTTGTGAGCGTGGGCAGTGACGCCGAAGGTATAGACGTGGATGACCTGCGCGCCAAAGCGGCTGGCGCGCGTTTTCTGTATGTGCTGCCTAACTTTCAAAACCCTACTGGCAACAGTATGTCGGAGGCGCGCCGTGCCGCACTGAGCGCAGCCGCCATGCAGCTGGGCCTGCCGATTTTGGAAGACAATCCCTACGGCGACCTGTGGTTTGACACACCGCCGCCCGCGCCGCTCACAGCGCGCAACCCCGATGGCTGCATCTACATGGGCAGCTTTAGCAAGACCCTCGCACCAGGCCTGCGACTGGGCTTTTTGGTGGCACCGCACGCGCTATACCCCAAGCTCTTGCAAGCCAAGCAAGCTGCCGACCTGCACACCCCCAGCTTCAACCAGCGCATGGTGGCCGAGGTGCTGAAAGACGGCTTTTTAGACCGCCATGTACCCACCATCCGCGCACTGTACAAAGCGCAGCGCGATGCCATGCTGGTGGCGCTAGAAAAGAATCTGGCAGGGACTGGTGTGCACTGGAATACGCCTGACGGTGGCATGTTTTTGTGGGTCAAACTACCGCAAGGCATGAATGCCGTGGAGCTGCTGCCCCAGGCGGTAGAGCGCAACGTAGCCTTCGTGCCTGGCGCCGCGTTTTACGCTGATGCCGCGCAAACCAATACGCTACGCTTGTCGTTTGTGACGGCCAGTGTAGAACAAATCAACGAAGGCGTAGCGCTACTTGCGCAGACGATTCGTGAAAATCTACCTCGTTGATTTAAAGAGATTTCAACATGTACAGCGCATCATTTATCTTTGAGCCCGGAACCTACGACGAGAAGTTTCACGAGCTAGACGCTTTGATCGAAGCGGCAGCGAACGCCACTGTGGGCTATTTGGGTTTTGAAGTTTGGAAATCTACCGATGGACTTAAAACCAACGCCGTCTATTACTGGCAAACCTTAGAGTCGCTGAAAGAATTTGCCACCCACCCCAAGCACGTCGAAGCGCAGCGCCAATATAAGCGGTGGTACAAAGGCTTTCACATCGTGATTGCACAGGTTATTAAATCGTATGGCGATGGTGCGTTGACGCACATCACACCCAACGAGAGGACGCACGCCGTATGAGCACTTTGCACCTCTGGGGCCGCATGAGCTCGATCAACGTGCGCAAAGTGGTGCTGGCTGCGCAGTGGATGGGCCTGGACTTTAAACGCACCGATGCGGGGTTGAGCTACGGCATTAACAAAACGCCTGACTATTTGCGTATGAACCCGAATGCGCAAATACCGGTGATGCAGGACGGCAGCTTTACGTTGTGGGAGAGCAATGCCATCGTGCGCTACCTGTGCGCCAAGCATTCGATGGGCAATTTGTACCCCGAAAATTTAGAGCAGCGCTTTGATGCCGAGCGCTGGATGGACTGGCAGCAGACCACGATGAACAATGTGGGCCGCGCTGCTTTTGTAGAGTGGATTCGCACCCCAGGGGACAAGCCGGATATGGCGGTGATCGCCAAGTCGGTAGCCACTACAGAGCCGCAGTTGGCTATTTTGGATGCGCATTTGTCCAAACGGCCTTTCATGGCAGGTGATCGGGTGACGATGGCAGACTTTCCGATAGCCTGTGAGATGCATCGCTGGTGGGGATTGCCGCCCGCGCACCCTGCCCTGCCGCGCAGCGCCTATCCGCACTTGTCGCGCTGGTACGCGGACATTTGCGCACAGCCTGCCAGTGTTGGCGTGCTGGATATTGTTTTGTCTTAAGGATTTTTATGCAGCAACGCAGTTTCAAACAAGTGGATGTCTTTACCGCCAAACCTTACTACGGCAACCCGCTGGGCGTGGTGCTGGACGGCGCCGGGCTGAGCAAAGAGGAAATGCAGCACTTTACCAACTGGACCAACTTGTCAGAGTGCACTTTTCTGCTGCCGCCCACCCATGACGATGCCGACTACCAAGTGCGCATCTTCTGCCCCGGGCGCGAGCTGCCTTTTGCAGGGCACCCCACCTTGGGTACTTGTCATGCCTGGCTTGAGGCGGGCGGCAAACCCAAGGCGCAGCATATCGTGCAAGAGTGCAGCGTCGGCTTGGTGAAAATCAAACGCGATACAGCATCAGGCCGCCTGGCTTTTGCCGCGCCACCGCTGATCAAAGGCGGGCCGATGGATGAGGCCGATGTGCAGATGATTGCGCGCGGTTTGAAGATTGAGCGCAGGGACATCATTGCGCACGCGTGGTGCGACAACGGCCCCAAATGGCGCGGTGTGATGCTGCGCAGTGCAGAAGAAGTGTTGGCCCTCCAACCCGACTCCACCATCCTGGCGGGTTTGGATATCGGCGTAGTTGGCCCGCGTGGCAAAGTGGGCGTCGTCGGTGCACAACCCACTGGAGACGCAACACAATTTGAAGTGCGCGCCTTCTTTCCCGGTAACAGCGGCTTGTGTGAAGACCCGGTCACCGGCAGCCTGAACGCCGCCATAGCGCAGTGGCTGATAGGCGCTGGCCTGGCGTCCTGCTGCTACGTGGCCGCGCAAGGCACGGCCATGGCCCGCGCTGGGCGCGTGCACGTGGAGCAGGACGGTGCAGACATTTGGATTGGTGGCGCGTCGGTGACGTGCATCGACGGCAAGGTAACGTTATGAAATCACAGAGCACCGCCGGGCCGCCCCAAGATGCGAAAGCCCCCTCGGGGGGCAGCGCAGTACACGCAGTGACAAGCGTGGGGGCTTGTAGCGTCGATCATTTGGTGGTCGTCGCTAAAAGCCTCGACCAAGGCGTGGCCTGGTGCGAAGCCACGCTGGGTATCACGCCTGAGGCGGGCGGGGAGCACAAGCTGTTTGGTACCCACAACCGCCTGTTCAAAATCGCCACGCCGGCTAATCCGCTGGCGTATTTTGAAATTATTGCTATTAATTCAGAAGCTGCTCGTGCTATTGACCAAAGGGCTAAGCGCTGGTTTGATATGGATAACGAGGTTTTGCAGGCTGCCGTGGCCATAGAGCCGCGTTTGGTGCATTTTGTGGCCAATACCAGCGACGTGCAGGCTGCGCGGGCCGCCTTGAGCGCACTGGGCATTGACCGGGGCCCCGCGCTGGAGGCCAGCCGCCATTCACGCAAAGGTGTGCTGCAATGGCAGATTACCGTTCGCGCGGACGGCCAGCGCCTGTTCAACGGCGCGTTGCCCACCCTCATTCAATGGGGCAAGCCGGGCGCCGCCGAGCCGCTGCGCCTGCACCCACGCAACAGCCTGCCGCGCTCAGGCGTGACGCTGCACAGCATCACCGCCACCCACCCCGAAGCTGCCGCCCTGCAAGCGGCCTACGCGGCGATAGGGCTGGAGGGCGTGGCTGTTGACACTGGCCCCGCCAACCTCACCGTCAAGCTGCATACGCCCAAGGGCGTAGTGGTACTTGAATCCAAAGGACTTTGAATGTTCACACTGCAACAAATAGAAGCTGCCGCGCAAGTGGTGTACCAAGATTTTCAGGCGACGCCGCAGTACCGCTGGGGGCTGCTGAGCGAGCGCTTGGGCACCGACTGCTGGGTCAAGCATGAGAACCACACGCCGGTAGGCGCGTTCAAAATTCGTGGCGGGTTGACTTACTTTGACGCGCTTAAAAAGGCCAGCGCCTTGCCCAAAGAAGTGATCAGCGCCACACGCGGTAACCATGGCCAAAGCATTGGCTGGGCTGCGCGCACGCACGGCGTGCCTTGCACCATCGTCGTGCCTTTGGGCAATAGCGTTGAGAAAAATGCCGCTATGCGTGCTCTGGGCGTTACGTTAATCGAGCACGGCAACGAGTTTCAAGAAGCGCGTGAATTTGCCATTAATTTGGCCAAAGAGCGCGGCGCACACATGGTGCCCAGCTTTCACCCGGGCCTGGTGCTGGGCGTGAGCACCTATTGGCTGGAGTTTTTTAAGGCCGTGCCGCAGATGGACGTTGCTTACGTACCCATCGGCATGGGCTCGGGCGCAGCCAGCGCCATTGCGGCCAAGCTGGCGCTGGGTCACAAGGTAAAAATAGTCGGTGTGGTCAGCAGTCACGCCACCAGCTATGCCGACTCCATCGCCGCAGGCCGTGTGGTCGAGTCAGCGGTTACCACCGTGCTGGCCGACGGCATGGCTTGCCGCAAAGCCGACCAAGCCGCGCTGGATGTGCTGATCCCGCACATTGACCACGTCGTGCAAGTGACCGATATTGAAGTAGCCGCCGCCATGCGCGCTCTGTATGTGGATACGCACAACGTGGCCGAGGGCGCAGGCGCTGCGTCGTTTGCTGCAGCCATGCAAGAGCGCGCCACACTCAAAGGCCTGGTGGTGGGTACCACCCTATGCGGTGGCAATGTGGATGCCGATGTATTTGCCAAGGTGCTGGCAGAAAGATAAACTTTAGCGCGCAGGCCTTTATGCAATGGGCACAAGCTGCTTTTATTTTTGTAGCGTTTCCCAAACGGCTCGCATAACCGTCAGCGTGGCCTCTTCGGGCAAGCACGCTTGTCCGCACAGCTTGGCTAATTGAATTTTGTTGCTCGCCTTCAGTAGCAGTTGCTCCTGCACATCTTCGCCCCATTCGGGCATGAGCATGAACAGGTTGTCTTTTGCTGTACCGCGAACGATGGATTTCTGGCTTGGGCTAAGCTTGGCCACCACTATCGTCACGGCCGATTCAAGCGTCACAGGCGCTGCGTTGCTGCTGCGCGCTTCGTCTGCCCAAGCGCTGCTACCAAGGGCCATGGCGAGAGCTATAAGCAGCGTATATTTATACATAGCCCACCCCCTGCGTATTCACATACAGCGCGTACAGCGATGTGCTGGCCGCCATGAACAGGCGGTTGCGGTGCACGCCGCCAAAGCACAGGTTAGCGCAGCGCTCGGGCAGGTCAATGCGGCCTACCAGCTTGCCTTGCGGGTTAAACACATGCACGCCGTCTAGCCCGTCTGCACCCATGCCCCAGCCGCACCACAGGTTGCCGTCCACGTCCACACGAAAACCGTCAGGCGTGCCGGGGCCTGCATCAATGGCAATGCGCCGCCCGGCAAGCTTGGTGCCGTTCACTACGTCGTAGGCCAAAATGGTGCGTGGGCTGGCACGGGATTCAACAATGTACAAAATGGATTCGTCGGGCGAGAAGGCCAATCCATTGGGCTGGTTAATGCCCTCCGCCACCACACCAATGCTGCCATCGGCATCAATGCGGTACACATTGGTAGGCAGCTCGGGGGTGGATTTTTCGCCTTCGTAAAACCCCATAATGCCAAACGACGGATCGGTAAACCACACCGAGCCATCGGCTTTGACCACGATGTCGTTGGGCGAGTTAAGTCGCTTGCCCTGAAAGCTGTCGGCCAGCACGGTAATGCGCCCATCCTGCTCGGTGCGGGTGACGCGCCGCGTCAGGTGTTCGCAGGTGACGATGCGGCCCTGTCGGTCGCGCGTGTTGCCGTTGGCGTGGTTGGACGGCTGGCGAAACGCGCTAACCGTGCCACTCGCCTCGCTCCACGCATACATGCAGTTGCCCGGCACATCGCTCCACACCAGCGCGCGCGTGTCGCCCAGCCACACCGGCCCCTCAGACCACAGCATGCCTGTGGCCAAGCACTCTACCTTGGCCGCAGGCAGACGGTACTTATCAAACGACGGGTCGATGGTCACGATACGCGGGTCAGGGTAACGGGGGCTGGGTTGCCAGTCGGACATGGTGTGATTCCTTTATTCGGCTTTACGTAAAATAGCGCGGACTGCTTGCACTGGTATTTAACCACCGGTTCAAGGGCAGCCGCCAACCAGCGCAACGGCCACGCAAAAAAAAGGCGGTCTATCGGACGGCTGCGCAACCCCCTATCTCAGCCCAGGTGAATCACCGTGTCAGACAGGTGCTTCGCATTGGCCTGGCGCGCTGCCTGCGCCGCACTGTCGTACAGAAAGGGCAAAAACATGTAGCGCTGCCCGCGCGTGACTGGTGTGGCCTTATGCTGCAGAGAGCATGAAAACACCACAGCCCCACCCGCTGGCGCGCTATACAGCGCATTGCCAAACTCTGGAAACTGCAGCTGCCCGCCATCGTACTGCTCACTGTTAAGAAACAGCGACACCGCAAAGCGCCGGTGGCTGGTGGCCAAAGTGGTGTTGTCGCGGTGGGCTGAAAAGTGCCCGCCATCCTGCGCGTCGTAACAGGAGATCAAGGCACGCTCCAGGTGGCTGGCCTGAAACTGGAAGGCTTTGACTATTTCTGGCAGCAGCCGCGCGCGCAGTGCGGCTACGCAAGCGCGCTCAAGTTCTGGGTCGTCGATCATCCGGTCACTGCGGCGTTTAAAGCCATGGTCTATCACCGTGGTGGTTTGGCCGTTGATATCGCGCATGAAGCCCGAGTCCACCCCGCCGTGCTGCTGGTAGTAGTCCATCAGCGCCTTGCATAAATCTGGCGAAAAAACGCGGGGCACTACCAGCACCGGGGCCTGGGGTGTAGCGCTGTGGACTGGCCCGGGGGCAGGCAGTGCGGCCAGCACGATGGCCAGTTGGGCCACATGGCCTGCAGGGTCACCTGACCATGCCAGCGTGTGCAGCACGCGCAACCCGCGGTCTAGCAGGTAAGTGACGGGACGGTAGCCGCCCTGTGGCGGGCACGCACCATACAGCGTGCTTACCTTGCTGTCCAGGTCATGAAAAAAACGCACGCCAGGAAGCGAGTCGCGCACACGCTGCTCTGCTACATCGTTACTGTCTGTGGTGACACCAAAGAAGGACACCTGCTCGTCATCAAACACCGCACGCAGGGGCGCCAGACGTTGCAACACCTCGCGCGCCTGAGGGTTGGAGGTGGAACCAAAAAACACCAGCAGCACATAGCGCCCAGCTGAAGTGTCAAAGCTGTAGCGCGGCTTGGTGCCCGTGGGCAGGTGAAACCAGGGGGCAGGCTCACCCACGGTGAGTGGCTTGGGGCGGTTGTCCATGCATTCATGATGCCATGAATTCAAGGATATTGGCACCCCAACGCACCCCATGCCGCTCGCGTGACAACCCTGCGCCCAGCTAGGCGGCACAATCACCCCATGGGAACACTTTACCTCGTACGCCACGGCCAGGCCAGCTTTGGCGCAGCAGACTATGACAACTTAAGCGAGCTTGGCCACCAGCAGGCCGTGCGCTTGGGCGAATATTTCAAATCCAAAGGCCTGCAGTTTGACGGCGTGCTGATGGGCACCCTGCGCCGCCACGCGCAAACCTACGCAGGCATTTGCCGGGGCGCAGGCTTTGATATGCCAGCGCTGGAATGGCAGGGGCTGAATGAATACGACAGCAATGCCGTGGTCAAAGCCGTGCACTCCGAGCCGCTAAGCACAGAGCGCACCCCAGAGAACTACCGCCACCACTTCCGCCTGCTTAAAACCGGCCTGGCCGCCTGGATGAACGGCAGCGCCCAGCCCGTAGGCATGCCCAGCTACCCCGATTTTGTGAGCGGTATCACCAGCGCCCTAGACCATGTGCGCGAACAGTTTGCCGCCAATGAAAAAAGCAAAGTACTCATTGTCAGCAGCGGCGGCCCCATCAGCACCGCCGTAGGCCACGTGCTAGGCACCAGCCCCGAGACCACCATCGAGCTGAACCTGCGCATCCGCAACAGCAGCCTCACCGAGTTTGCCTTTACGCCCAAACGGCACATGCTGGTAACGTACAACACGCTGCCGCATTTGGAGGAACTGCCGGGGTGGGTGACTTATGCGTGATTGCAGCGCACTATTTACCCCCATATCGACCTCTAGCCGATGAAATACGGCACAAATAGCTGCTAACAACGTAGCGTTGTGACATACACATAGTGTGGTAACAGTGCCTGTTCTGCGAGATTTAGAACGCCGAACGGATATGCCAGACACCTTCTGGCGAATTGGCAAAACTCCAGACGGTGTCTGGAGAATCCAGAAAAACGCAGACAGCGTCCGCGGAATTTGCGCCAGAATGCGGGATTGCCAAGATAGTGTCTTGGAAGTCGATGCTGGCATCAGTAGAAGCCGCTTTCCCCCTACCATTGCTAGGCGAATTGCCGAACTAGATCATGGCCGTGAACTACAAAACTATATTGTTCGACGCTGAACTGTTGCAAAAAGAGCCTCAAAAAATAAGGTTCATGCTGGGGTCACGGCACCCGCCGTATGCTAAGACCCAAATATCGTTCACAATAGCCTTCAAGGTAAATGTATGGCTAGCTCGGAACAAATCAAGGCACTCATTAAATCGCACATCAGTCGCGACGACGGACATTTCTATTCCGTTGCGATGCAGGTGGCTGCGCATGAGGCAAAGCTGGGCCATGGCAAACTGGCGATAGAGTTACGCGATATGGTTGACGCAGCCAAAACGCGCCTCGGGCAGGATACAAGCGGTAAATTGGTTGCTATCAACAGCGCCTCTAAGCCACGCGGTGAACTGGCAGGCTTGCTAACCGTCACCTATCCAGCAAATCGGCTTGCGGACATGGTGCTTGACGACGTGGCGACCAACCAATTGCAACGCATCATCAAAGAGCAACGCATGCTGGCACGCATCAAAGAGCACGGGCTGTCTCCACGTCGAAAGTTGTTGTTGGTCGGCCCACCGGGAACTGGCAAGACCATGACGGCTTCTGCGCTGGCGGGGGAATTGGGTATTCCTCTTTTCTTAGTGCGTCTCGATTCATTGATCACCAAATTTATGGGTGAAACCGCAGCCAAACTTCGGCAAGTTTTCGATGCCATTGCAGATCTTCGTGGCGTCTACTTTTTTGATGAATTTGACGCTATCGGCTCACAGCGCGGCATGGCTAACGACGTGGGCGAAATTCGTCGCGTGCTGAACAGTTTTCTACAGATGATTGAACAGGATCAGTCTAACAGCCTGATCATTGCGGCAACCAATCATCCTGAAATTCTCGACTACGCATTGTTTCGGCGTTTCGATGATGTTGTTGAATACCATCTGCCCACACCTGAGCAAGCAATTGACTTAATTCGGTCGCGGCTGGGTTCTTTTGCTCCCAAGCCGTTCAAGAAAATTAGCCTATCTGCACAAACTGAAGGTTTAAGCTACGCAGAGGTATGTCGCGCTGTGGACGCATCCATTAAAGATGCCATCATGCATGATCAACCTAAAGTGCAAGACGCAGTGTTAGGGCGCGCGCTGGAGGAACGCAGAGTCATCAGCTCAAAGCTGACCAATAACAACAAACTCCCCTCCACCCATGCCGGATCAAGCCAACGATAAGCGACCACATCTTGTATTGACGAGCACTTCCAAGGCTCAGTCGTTCACTGCCGCTGGTAGTGGCAGCCAATTTGAAGTACCCAAGCGTAATAGAGCCGAGCATGGCGCAATGCTTCATGCCCAATTGCAGGCTCTAAAACCAATAGCCCAGCAGGCGGTTGCAGCACAGAAAGAACAAGGTATGCAAAGCGGCCTAGGCTTGCAGGTGCAATTCGTAGGCATGCCTGATGTAGCGTTGGCGTTTGAAAGCCTTGGTTACGAAGTTGGCCGCGACTCACTGAAGAAGATCGAAGTCCTAAGCGTTAAGACTGAGCAAGGTATTACTTATGCCAACGTTTTCGTCCCTGACGGAAAACTTGCTCACTTTGAGAAATACATTACCGACTATTTAACGGATCGTAAGAATAAAAACCTCGACTCGCTTGATCACCATTCCTTGATCAACCCCATTGCAAATATCCGCAGTGCGGAGCTTCGTGCACTCTGGACAGATACGCCTGAGTTATTTCCTGAAAATATAGACGAGCAATTTTGGTGGGAGGTTTGGTTACCAGTACGTGGGCATAGAACTAAGGTGGTCGAGGACTTCCGAAAGCTAGCCATGCTTGCCGAATGCAAGGTCAGCGAGCATCCAATCAATTTCCCCGAGCGTACAGTGATACTGATGTACGGTTCGCAGCAGCAGCTTGCAGGATCCGTTATGACTCTGAACTGCGTGGCCGAGTTACGCAGGGCAAAGGATACAGCAGAGTTTTTTGATGGTATGGCTCCATCTGAACAACTGGAATGGGTTGATGAAACTCTAAAAAG
>JAYUHM010000015.1:0-2728 GCA_043766985.1 Polaromonas sp. | reverse complement strand
TTTGCCCCCCGTGTGATGCTGCACTCCGATGCACTGGCCGCCACCGGCCTGGTGCAGCCGGCCAGCCGTATTACCTACCGCACGGCACTGGTGGGCGCAAACGCTGCCGTCAAAGCCTACACGCAGTGGGCCACCGACACTATCAAAAAAACCGACCTGCGCGGCCTGCGCATCGAGTCGCTGGAGGGCGGCCGCCCCGAGATGCGGCAAACGCTGGACCGGGCCGAGAAGTTTTTAAACCTGGTGGCCTTGTTGGCCGCTTTGCTCAGCGCCGTGGCCGTGGCCATTGCTGCACGCGGCTTTGCGGCGCGCCACCTGGACGACTGCGCCATGCTGCGCGTGCTGGGTACCAGCCAACGCACCATTGCCATGGCCTACACCTTTGAATTTGCCGTCGTGGGGCTGGCCGCCAGCGCCTTGGGGGTAGCCATAGGTTTTGCCGTGCATTACGGCTTTGTGGCCCTGTTGGCCGGCTTGGTTGACGCGGCACTGCCTGCTGCGTCACTGTGGCCCGTGGCCTTTGGTATGGGCATGGGGCTGACCCTGCTATTTGCCTTTGGCCTGCCGCCCGTGCTGCAACTGGCCCAAGTGCCGCCGCTGCGGGTAATACGGCGCGACGTAGGCGGCCTGAAGCCTGCGTCACTGGCCGTGCTGCTGATCGGTATCGCAGGCTTTGCCGCCCTGCTGCTGGCCGCCAGCTCTGACCTGAAGCTAGGCTTGATAGCCGTAGGCGGCTTTGCCGGCGCCGTGGCCGTGTTTGCTGGCAGCAGCTACGTGGCAGTCAAGCTGCTGCGCCGCAGCGTGAACGAGGCTACTGCCCCGCGCTGGCTGGTGTTGGCCACACGGCAGATCAGCGCCCGGCCAGCCTACGCCGTGGTGCAGGTCAGCGCCCTGTCCGTGGGCTTGCTGGCCCTGATACTGCTGATACTGCTGCGCACCGACCTGGTAGCCAGCTGGCGCAAAGCCACACCGCCCGACGCACCCAACCGCTTTGTCATCAACATCATGCCCGAGCAGGGCGACGCCTTTGTGCAAAACCTCAAAGACGCAGGCATCAGCAAGTTTGACTATTTCCCCATGATCCGTGGCCGCCTGGTCGCCATCAACGGCCAAGCCACGTCACCGGAGACGTTCACCGACGAGCGCGCCAAGCGTCTGGTAGACCGCGAGTTCAACCTGTCGCACAGCGCCACCAACCCCTCGCATAACGTGGTGGTAGCAGGGAAATGGGTGCCCGAAGAAAAAGACGCCATCAGCGTAGAAGAAGGCATTGCCACCACCCTGGGCGTCAAGCTGGGCGACGCGCTGACTTTTGACATAGGCGGTATCCAGGTGGTGAGCAAAATTACCAGCCTGCGCAAGGTAGACTGGGGCAGCATGCGCGCCAACTTCTTCGTCATGTACCCCGTCAGCAACCTGCCCGACGTGCCCGCCACCTACATGAGCGCCTTTAAAGCGCCCACCACCAAAGGCTTTGACAACGCCCTGGTGCGCCAGTTTCCCAACGTCACCAATGTCGACATGAGCCTGACCATCAACCAGGTGCAGCGCGTGCTAGACCAGGTGATACGCGCGGTAGAGTTTTTGTTCGGCTTTACCTTGGCCGCAGGCCTGGTAGTGCTGTTTGCCGCCGTCACGGCCACGCGCGAGGAGCGCGCGCGCGAGTTTGCCATCATGCGCGCCGTGGGTGCCCGCAGCAGCCTGCTGCGCCAGGTGCAGCGCGCCGAGCTGGCAGGCGTGGGCATGCTGGCAGGCGTGTTGGCCAGTATCGTGGCCATCATCGTTGGCTGGGCGCTGGCAAAATACGTGTTTGAGTTTGCTTGGACAGCGTCGCTGTGGGTGCCGCTGGCCGGTGGCTTGCTGGGCGCCGTGCTGGCACTGGCCGCAGGCTGGTGGGGCCTGCGCAGCGTGCTGAACACACCCGTAGTCACCACCTTGCGCCGCGCCTCTGAGTAATCTATATACTACAAAATTAATAGCAGCTTGTGCTATGCTCTATTGGGCTTGCAGCCTAAAACCTTATGAAAATTGAAGAAAAGCCAGCGTTTGCCACCCCCTATGAATGGATAGGCGGTGAAGACCGAGTCAAGGCCTTGGTCGAGCGCTTTTACGACCTGATGGACCTGGAGACCGACTACACCCGCCTGCGCGAAGTGCACGGCCCCACGCTAGACAACGCACGTGAAAAGACTTTTATGTTCCTCTGCGGCTGGCTAGGCGGCCCGCAGTACTACACCGAAAAGTACGGCCACCCCCGCCTGCGCATGCGCCACATGCACGTGCAAATCGGCATCCTTGAGCGCGATCAGTGGCTCTCTTGTATGGATCGGGCGATGGGGGAGACGGGCGTGGACGAGGCCCTGCGTGCTCGGCTGCGGGATAGCTTTTTTCAGACGGCGGATTGGATGCGGAATGCTAACGGCTAACTTTTGTATTGCGCAAAGGCTTTACGCATAGACCTCGCGGCTTCGCGCCAAAGCGCACTGCATTCCCAAGCGCCCCGGTCTGCGGCCCCTTCGGGGGAGCATCTACAGTACTCAGAATTTGGGTCAATGTACAAACTCGCTGCGCTCAAACAAGCACATTGCCTGATCCAAATTCTTCCGTGCTTCGAGCCCGCAACCCTGATTCAACCTATTTCCGGCAGTTGAAAGGCCATAAACCGTCTGCAAGCTAGACTACAAGCCAATTTCAACGGATTTGCGAGGGTCACCAAATGGGTGAAGCT
>JAYUHM010000014.1:0-2749 GCA_043766985.1 Polaromonas sp. | reverse complement strand
CGCCAAAGCCCATGTCCAGCAGGCGGTCGGCTTCGTCCAGCACCAGGGTGCTGACCTGCGCAATACTCAGCGCGTTGTGCGCCAGCAGGTCCAGCAAGCGTCCAGGCGTAGCCACCACCACGTCTACCCCGCCGCGCATGCGCATCATTTGCGGGTTGATCGACACACCGCCAAACACCACGGCGACCTTGACGCGTTGCGGCAGGTATTTACCCAAGCTGTCCAGCGCCTCACCCACCTGCACCGCCAGCTCGCGCGTGGGCACCAGGATCAGCCCCTGCGTTCTACGTGGTGAAGTGGGCGAAACCAACGCAATTTGCTGCAATAGCGGCAGCACGAAGGCTGCTGTTTTGCCTGAACCGGTTTGCGCAGAGGCCAGCACGTCGCTGCCTTGCAAGATGGCGGGTATCGCCGCTACTTGGATCTCGGTGGGCGCGGTGAAGCCTTTTTCGGAGAGCGCGCGCAGCAAAGCGGGCAGCGTGGTGGACGAGAAACCTAGGGCGGAAAATGGCATGGAGTGTGTGTTTGCAAAGTAAGGCAAGAAGGCGTAAAACCCAATAGCATGAGTTGAGGTGTCAACACACTGAGTTTACGCCTCGGCGCAGCCGCACTCCATTCCATCCTCTGGGAGCAGCTTTATGTCTACAGAATTATTCGACGCCATTGTGATCGGCGCGGGCCAAGCCGGGCCGGCCATGGCGGCGCGCTGCACCAAAGAAGGTTTGCGCACCGCCATCATTGAGCGCGGCCATTGGGGCGGCACCTGCGTCAATGTGGGCTGCGTTCCCACCAAAACGCTGGTAGCCAGCGCCCGCGCCATCCATATGGCCAGACGGGGCGAAGAGTTTGGCTTTGAGGCGGGCGATATTCGCGCCAACATGCTGCGCATCAAGGCGCGCAAAGACGCTATGGTGCTCAAGTCGCGCAACGGTGTGCTGCAATGGATGCAGGGCTTGAAACACGCAGCGGTGGTGCAAGGCCAGGCCAGCTTTGTGGGGCCACGCACCGTGCAGGTGGGCGTACGCACACTGCAAGCCGAGCGCGTTTTCATCAACGTCGGGGGCCGTGCCAGCGTGCCTGACCTGCCGGGCGTGGCCGATGTGCCGCACCTGGACAACGCCTCCATCATGGAACTGACCGAGGTGCCGCAGCACTTGGTGATTGTCGGCGGCAGCTATATTGGCCTGGAGTTTGCGCAGATGATGCGGCGCTTTGGTGCCAGGGTGACCGTGGTGGAGCGCTCAGCCACGCTGCTGCCGCGCGAGGACGAAGACGTGTCCAACGGCATTCGAACCATCCTAGAGGCAGAGGGCGTGGAGCTGCAGTTGGCAGCGCAGTGCATGTCGCTGTCGCGCAGCGGCAGCCAGGTGGTGGTGGGCGCATTGTGTGGCAGCCAATCGCCCGCCATCACGGGCAGCCATGTGCTGCTGGCGGTGGGCAGACGGCCCAATACCGATGGCCTGGGGCTGCAGGCCGCAGGCATTGCCCTGGATGAGCGTGGCTATATCGTGGTGGACGATCAGTTGCGCACCAGCGCCGACGGTGTGTGGGCCATGGGCGACTGCAACGGCCGGGGTGCCTTTACCCACACCGCCTGGAACGACTACGAAATCGTCGCCGCCAACCTGTTTGACCACGACCCGCGCCGCGTCAGCGAGCGCATACCCTGCTACGCGCTGTTTATCGACCCCGCGCTGGGGCGCGTGGGCATGACCGAACGCGAGGTGCGCGCCAGTGGGCGCAAGGCGCTGGTAGCGCGCATGCCCATGCAGCGCGTAGGCCGCGCCCGTGAGGCCAGCGAAACGCAGGGCCTGATGAAAGCCCTGGTAGATGCGGAGTCCGGGCATCTGCTGGGCGCTGCCATCCTGGGCATGAACGGCGACGAAGTGGTGCACGGCATGCTCGACATCATGGCCGCCAAGCTGCCCTACACCGCCCTGTCGCGTACCATGCATATCCATCCCACCGTCAGTGAACTGGTGCCCACCCTGCTGCAACAGCTCAAGCCACTGGAGCCATGAGGGGGGCTAGCTGGTTCAGGATCACGTCGCGACACTGAAAGCTTCCAAAGTACCTTGTAAATCGAAATTGCTATTTTCGATTTTCAAGGTGTTATGATGGGCAAATGCAGATCAATCGCAGCAGCCTTTTTGACTTGATGGGGACGCAACTGGGCGAGTCTCGGGCGCTCGCCTTGCTGGGTGCCAGACAGGTAGGCAAAACGACCCTTGCTCGCGCCTACGCAGCCACCCACGACTGCGCCTACTTTGATCTGGAAGACCCTGCGGCCCTTCAGGCGCTGGCGCAGCCGCAGGACGCATTGCAGGCGCTGCTGACACAGGGCCGCACGGTAGTGATTGACGAGGTGCAAAGGCGGGTAGACCTGTTTCCCTTGCTGCGAACCTTGATAGACCGGTTCGAGCGCAACGCGCAATTTTTGCTACTGGGCAGCGCGTCGCCCGTGCTAATGCAACAGTCCGGGGAGTCACTGGCAGGACGATTGAGTTTGCTGCACATGGGCGGGCTTGCCTTGTCAGAAACCACTCCCGTAGACACCACCAGCCTGTGGCTGCGCGGCGGCTTTCCGCGTGCGGCGCTGGCTGGCAGTGACCGCGCGGCTTTTCGGTGGCTGCGCGACTACTTGTCGCTAGTGATCGAGCGCGACCTGCCCCAACTCGGGCTCAATGTGCCAGCACCGGTGATGCAGCGCTTTTGGCGCATGCTGGCGCACTACCATGCGCAAACCTGG
>JAYUHM010000013.1:0-19176 GCA_043766985.1 Polaromonas sp. | reverse complement strand
CATCAGGCTCAAGAGCTCGTTCCGCAGACGCGCGTAACCGGCAGGCGTGATGTAGTTTTTGCCCCCAGTTGGCAGCGGCGGCAAGACCAGCTCATCGTCGTGCGAATCAGTCTCTTTGGTGAAGGCCTTGTTCATGGTGTGTGCCCTGATCAAATTGCTATTAATTTAGTAGCTGGCTGCGCCCGAAGACAGGCGGCTTCAGCAATATTACACCTGGCAACCGCCTTGTTTTTAAGCTATTTCGAGATTTCAGCCAGCCCGGAACCGTACTTTGGACTACTTTCAGGCTACTTAGAGAGGTTTTAATACGCTAGCCCAATAAATACGGGGGCGAGCAGCTACTTTTTTGATAGTAAGTCTCTAAAAAAGCAGCACAATCAAGCAGTACAAAGAAAAATAGCCTAGAGGAGTGAGCCTCTAAGCTATTGTTCTAGAACGTAAATTCTGGTGCGGCTGGCAGGAATTGAACCCACGACCCCTTGGTTCGTAGCCAAGTACTCTATCCAACTGAGCTACAGCCGCGAAGCTACAAATTATAGCTTATCCAATCGTGTGAAATGGTGGGCCGTCACAGACTTGAACTGTGGACCAAAGGATTATGAGTCCTCTGCTCTAACCAACTGAGCTAACGGCCCGAAGGCTAGATTATCGCTGATGAAAATTGCCTGTCGGTCAGCGCGCAGGCCGAATTAGCGCAAACTGGGCCATCTCACCGCGGCGAAACAGCACATTGATGGGTTTGCTCTTGTCGGCTTTGTTCAAGGCGGCGTCAAACTCGGCCATGCTGTTGACCTCGGTATTGGCCACCGCCACAATCACGTCGCCCTCGCGCAGGCCTGCACGTGCGGCCCCCTCGGTCGCGGCAGTAATACGCACGCCACCTTTGATTTTGAGCTCTTTCTTTTGCGCATCGGTCAGCTCGGCTACTGCCAAGCCGACAGCTTGGCCCACGCCTGTGGGCTTAGGCGGCTCTGCCGGTTTGGCAGCAGGCTTTGCTTTTGGCTTTTCGGGTTCGATTTCAGCCACCGTCACAGCCAAGTCTTTGGCCGAACCACGGCGAAACACGGTCACGGTGCTTTTGGTGCCTGGCTTGATGTTGCCCACCATCCGGGGCAAGTCACTGGATTTCTCAATCACTTTGCCATCAAATTTGGTGATGATGTCGCCCGCCTCAATGCCCGCTTTGTCGGCCGGGGCACCCGACTCCACATTGCGCACCAGCGCGCCTTGGGCTTTGCCCAGGCCAATGGATTCGGCAATTTCTTTGGTGACGTTGTCAATCTGCACGCCAATACGCCCGCGCGAGACGCGGCCATTGGTGCGCAGCTGATCGCTCACGCGGGTAGCTTCGTCGATAGGGATGGCAAACGAAATGCCCATCGAGCCGCCCGAGCGTGAGTAAATTTGGCTGTTGATGCCAATCACTTCGCCGCGCATATTGATCAGCGGCCCGCCAGAGTTGCCGGGGTTGATGGCCACGTCGGTCTGGATAAAGGGCAGGTAGTCGCCCGTGTCGCGCTGTTTGGCGCTGACGATACCGGCGGTGACGGTGTTTTCCAGGCCAAAGGGCGAGCCAATGGCCATGACCCATTCGCCAGCACGAATTTTGCTGGTGTCGCCAATTTTGACGGCGGGCAGGCCAGCGGCCTCAATCTTGACCACCGCTACGTCGCTGCGCTTGTCGGCGCCAATAATTTTGGCTTTGAATTCACGCTTGTCGGTGAGGGTGACAATGACTTCGTCGGCGCCCTCAACAACATGGGCATTGGTCATGATAAAACCGTCGGCCGTGAGGATAAAGCCCGAGCCTACGCCGCGCGGGGTGTCTTCGCTGTCCGGGCCCTGCGGGCCGGAGCGCGGGCCTGGGCGCGGGGTATTGGGCATGGGTACCCGGTCGCCAAAAAAGCGGCGAAAGAACTCTTGCATTTCTTCGTCCATCCCGCCGCCACCGGGCCCGCCGGCAACGGCCTTGGATTTTTCAAGGGTGCGGATGTTGACCACGCTGGGGCTGGCAGCCTCGGCCAGGTCAGCAAAGTCGGGCAGGCCACGCACCGCAGCGGCGCTTTGCGCATGGGCAGCGTTGAACGGTGCGCCGCCCAAGGTGGCCAGGCCACCCACCGTAAGCGTAAGCGCGGCTGCGAATGCATACGATAAGCCGCGGGTCGAGGAGATCAAACGTGTCATAAATATCCTGTGAGTACACTGGGGGGATAACAAAAACCAAACGATAGCTTAAACGCTAAAGGCATGCACGCTGCCCTACCTTTTGCGCTCCAAGCCTTGGGCAAAACTCTTTAACGTTTGGGGCGGCACTTCGCCGACTGCCGTAAGCCAAAACTCATTCATGCGCTTGAGCAATGTATGGGTGGCCCCGCTGCTTATCAAGCCCTCTTGGGTATGGCGCGTTTTGTCGTAGTCTTCCACAAACAGCGACACCGTAGCCAAGCCGTCTGAAAAAATCCACTGCAGGGTTTGCTGTGGCGCAGCGTCGCCCGGCGCGCTGCTGTTGGCGCGCTTGTAACAGCTTAGCGGTTTGAACCCGGGCACGGGCGATTTAAGTGCCCAGCCCTCGGCAGCGGCCGTGGTTTTGGTGATGGCGGTTTGCTCTACCTTATAGCCGTCGGTCGCCGCCATCATTTGTGCCAGCTTTTCCATCTTCACAGGCGCGTCCATTTGCAGCTCGGAGAATGCGGCCTGTTCAATCACGCTGCCGCCTGCATCCAAGGTTTGCATCTTCAGCACCAGGCTTGATTTTTTATCGGTCCAAATGCGGTAGCCAAAGCGCAGCTGGTCCTTGGGTAACAACTGCACCACGTCAGCGTCCAGCCCGGCGATGCGCTCTGCGCCCAAGGCTTTCACCGAGTAAAACTCAGGAATATTGCCAGTGCCTGGTTTGAGCACCTCTGGAAAACCGCCAATTTGCTCACGCTTTTCTACCCGCACGATCTTGGCCTCGGGCATAAAGGTAACCAGCTTGTCGTTGTGCCGGAAGGTAGAACGCGGTACACCGGTGAGGGTTTCAACCCGCTCCATTTGCTGGTTGCCGTCGCAGGCGTGCCAAATGCGCGCGCTGCTCATGGTTTGCGGCGACGACTGCACCAGCGTGCCAATGTACGAGCGCTTTTTCATGGCGGCCTCATGCATGCGCAGCAACCAGTCGTTGATGCTCAGGCTGGACTCGGCCGCTGTGCCCAGGCCAGCGGGCGACGCGCTTTGTGCAAAAGCACGGGCACCCACAAGCGCCACACCAAACACTACAAAAATAATAGCAGCTCGTGCTATATTCGATTGGGCTTGCGCCCTAAAAGGCATAAAAGTAGAGGGCATAGGCAGCGCCATTAACGCCCCGCCTGCTGAAAGGTGGCGTTGCGCAAAAAGCCCGCAGGCTGCTGCAAAGCGGAGGCCCCACCAAACTGTTTGTGCGCAGCCAACAGCTCGTCCAGACGGGCATCGCGAATCATTACAGGTGCGGTCTCAGCGGCGCTGGCCGTTGCAGCGCTGGCGGGCAGCGCGTCTGCGCTTACTGTAGCTACTGGGGCTACCGCCGTAGCGGCTGGCCCGCCGCGCTGGGCCAGTTGCGGGCCTACCGGGCCACCTTGCGCGCCTGTCAGCGCCCAGACGACCGAGCCAACTGCTGCCAACGCCGCCACGCCTGCTACCAGCTTCCAGCGGAACAGTGCGTCGTTGGCTGCGGCCGGGCGGGAAGCCAGTTGACCTATGGGCTGCGCTACGGGCGGCTCGGCCCATCGCGGCAACTGCGCTGCCAACGGCTTACCGCCCGAGGTCTGCGCGTCGCGCGCGTGGGCACGCAGCGCATCGCCAATGGCGTGGTAGCTGCCCCAGGTTTGCAGCATGCTGGCGTCTTGCCGGCTGGCTTGCACCAAGGCTGCCACCTGCTCAGGGCCCAGTTCGCCGTCGGCCAATGCCGAAAGCTGTTCCATGCGGAAATCTTCATCGTTCGCGTGCTTCATGTTCGCATCCAGTCCATCGCGCACAGTTGTGCACTTAATTCTTCCCACCATCTACCCTGTTGTGTTCTTACCATGGCCTTACCACCGTTTGGTTGTCTGCTTTTGCAACATCGGCTTGATACGCGCCGAAATTGCCTCGCGGGCCCTGAAAATGCGCGAACGTACGGTGCCTATGGGGCAGCTCATCATCTCGCTAATCTCTTCATAACTCAAGCCTTCCAGCTCTCTGAGTGTGATCGCTTGGCGTAGTTCCTCTGGCAGTGCATCCATGGCGGAATTCACCGCTTCGGCTATTTCTTTCGCCGCGTAGGCCGACTCGGGTGTTTCACCATCGGTCGCCCGGTTGTTTAGAGGGTGGTCAGCAAAGGAAGTTTCATCGTCCTCGCTGGGGGCACCGCGCAGCGCTGCTTCGGTAATCACCGGGTCGCGTTTGACGTCCATCAGGTGTTTTTTAGCAGTATTTACCGCAATGCGGTACAGCCAGGTATAGAACTGCGCGTCGCCCCGAAAGTTGCGCAGGGCGCGCCAGGCGCGGATAAAGGTTTCCTGCGCAATGTCTTGCACAATGTCGCTGTCGCGCACCATGCGGCCCACCAGCCGCTCAATGCGGCGCTGGTACTTAATTACCAGCATTTCATAGGCCCGGTCGTCACCGCCTTGGGCCAGCGATACCAACGCGTAGTCAGCATCTACCGCTTTTTCGGGCGCGGCTTTGTCAGGGGTGGCATCGGCGGCGCTACCTGCTGCGAACAGCTGGTCGGCGTCGGTGGGGGGCGTGGGCTGGGTCATGCGCGGTCAGTGGGCGCAGCCAAGGCTGGGGCCGGGGCTGCGCTGGCTGTAGCGTAGAGCGCCCGGCGCAGGGCACGCCAGTCTTGGCCCGGGGTTTGTTCGCGCTGCAGCCCTTGCCTTTGGGAGGGCCTGCGCTCGAGGTGTAACCATTGCGGCTTGATGCTTTGTGTTTGGCTGGCGTGCAAGCCGTGCTCCAAGGGAATGAAACGCACCAGCAGATAGTGCTGTAGATCCATGGCCACCTGCAAAGTTCCCTGGCTTTCATGCTCCCCCTGTGCGAGCACCCATTCGCCCGCCGCGTAGTGCAAAGCCCCTTGGCGTGGCCGAAAGGCATCTACCAGGCCCCATGCAGTGGCCGCCGCTGCAGCGCCCGCCAGCACACCATTTTGCACATCAAATGCGCCACCAGCCCAATAGAACATAGCACAAGAAGCTATCAACATAATAGCAGACAGCAGCACCGCGCATTGGTACCACCGGGACGTATCCAGTCGAATCGATGCAGCGGGCGGTGTTTTCACGGGCTGGTTAAATACGTTTAAACACCAGTGTCCCGTTGGTGCCGCCAAACCCAAAGTTATTTTTCATCGCCACGTCAATCTTCATATCCCGCGCCGTGTTGGCACAAAAATCAAGATCGCATTCGGGGTCTTGGTTAAAGATATTGATGGTCGGTGGGCTCTTTTGGTGGTGCAGCGCCAGCACGGTGAACACGCTTTCCACGCCACCAGCGCCGCCCAGCAAGTGGCCGGTCATGCTTTTGGTGGAGTTAATCACCACTTTTTTGGCATGCGCGCCCAAGGCAGCTTTGATGGCGTTGCACTCGTTAATGTCGCCCAGTGGGGTGGATGTGCCGTGGGCGTTCAGGTACTGAACGTCATCGGCATTGAGTCCAGCGTTAGCCAAAGCGGACAGCATGGCGCGGCGCGGGCCGTCCATATTGGGCGCTGTCATGTGGCCGGCATCGCCACTCATGCCAAAGCCGGGCAGCTCGCAGTAAATGCGCGCACCGCGTGCTTTGGCATGCTCGTATTCTTCCAGCACCAGCACGCCAGCTCCCTCACCCAGTACAAAGCCCTCACGGTCTTTGTCCCATGGGCGACTGGCGGTTTTGGGGTCGTCATTGCGGGTGGACAGCGCGCGCATGGCCGCAAACCCACCAATGCCCAGCGGCGAGATGGCCGCTTCCGAGCCACCACACACCATCACGTCGGCATCGCCATACTCAATCATGCGGGCGCTCAGGCCAATGGCGTGCAAACCGGTGGTGCAGGCTGTTGCCACCGCGATGTTGGGGCCCTTAAAACCAAAGCGAATCGACACATGGCCCGAGATCATGTTGATGATGCTGGCAGGGATAAAAAACGGTGTGATGCGGCGCGGGCCGCGGCTGACCAGCTCGGCGTGGGTTTCTTCAATCAGCGGCAAGCCGCCAATGCCCGAGCCGATATTGCAGCCAATGCGCACGGCCTGTGCGTCACTCAGCGCGTCGCCAGTGGTCAAGCCAGCGTCCTGCACCGCCTGCACCGCTGCAGCAAAACCATACTGGATGAAGATGTCCATCGTTCGGGCTTCTTTGGTGCTGAGGTATTCCTCCACCCTGAAGTCTTTGACTTCGCCGGCAAACTTGCAGGCAAAAGCACTGGGGTCAAATTTGGTGATGGTGTCAATGCCTGACTGGCCAGCGAGCAAATTGCTCCAGGCGGTTTGCACCGTATTGCCGACCGGGCTGATACAGCCCAGGCCCGTAACGACGACTCTGCGTTTGGTCATGTGGTGATCCCTTGCGCGCGGCGCGAGCGATGATAAAAAACACCACCTGCGCCGCAAAAATTGTCTGAAAAACTCCAACAGTCACAATGAAAAAAGGGCCGAAGCATGGCTGCCTCTGGCCCTTTTTACTGTGAATTCGCTTACGCCTTTTTGTGGCTGGTAGCGTAGTCAATCGCAGCCAGCACCGTGGTGATCTTTTCTGCGTCTTCGTCAGGAATTTCGATGCCAAACTCGTCTTCCAGGGCCATCACCAGTTCTACCGTGTCCAGCGAGTCAGCGCCCAGATCAGCCACAAAGGCCTTCTCTGGAGTCACTTGGGACTCTTCTACGCCGAGTTGCTCGGCAATGATTTTTTTAACACGTGCTTCGATATCGCTCATATATTCCCTCTGAGGGTTGTTGATTACCGTGAGATTTTACCCGTTTAGAGGCGGGTTTCTAAATTAGTAAAAATTTCTGCATAAATCGCCGTGCGCTAGGTATTTCGCGGTGCACCAGCGCCATGGCCACTGCTGGCGTTTACATGTACATACCGCCGTTCACATGGATCTCTTGCCCGGTGATGTAGCTGGCCTGCGAGCTGGCCAAAAAGGCAACGGCGTGGGCAATATCTGCAGGCTTGCCCAAGTGGCCCAATGGTATCGCGGACAGCAAAGCTTTGTGTTGTGCTTCGGGCAGGTTGGCGGTCATGTCGGTCTCAATAAAGCCCGGCGCGATGCAGTTGACGGTGATATTGCGCGAGCCCAGCTCACGCGCCAGTGCGCGCGTCATGCCCGCGACACCCGCTTTGGCCGCGGCGTAGTTGGCTTGGCCGGGGTTGCCAGATGCACCCACCACGCTGGTGATGTTGATGATGCGGCCATAGCGCTGCTTCATCATGGTGCGCATCACGGCGCGGCTGGCGCGAAACACGGCCTTCAGATTGGTGTCTATCACCGCGTCCCACTCGTCGTCTTTCATCCGCATCGACAGCATGTCGCGCGTGATGCCTGCGTTGTTGACCAAAATGTGCAGGCCGCCGTGTTCTTTGGCAATGCTGTCGATCAACGCGTCTAGCGCTGCGCCGTCGGTAACGTTCAGCACCGCGCCCTGAATACCGGTGGCCGTTATCTTTTCCGCGCCTTCTGCGGTGGTGGCGGTCCCAATGACCTTGCAGCCCTTGGCCTGCAACTCAGCAGCGATGGCAGCGCCAATACCGCGCGTGGCGCCGGTCACTAGGGCTACTTGGTCTTTGTATTGTGTTGTGTCGCTCATGGTTTTCTCGTTTGGATAGATTTGGGGTTATCGACGGTGTTTGGGGTCAATTTTTTGAACGCAGAGGGCGCGAAGGTTTCGCAAAGAGCGCAGAAAAGAAAATACAAAAACAAATTGAAGGCATTGGGAGCAAACAGTTTTTATTAAAAATTGATTTTTGTCTTTTGTTATGTTTTTCTTTTTTATATTCTTTTTTGTCTTCTTTTTGTATTCTTCTGCGCTCTCTGCGAAATCTTCGCGCCCTCTGCGTTCAAAAAATCTCCGTATTAAAGCCTCAGCCAACCAGCCCCTTAGCCTCAACCAATGTAGCAGGGTCAAACACCGCCCCGCTCACCAGCTCAGCGTCAATGCGCTTGCTCATGCCCGACAGCACTTTGCCCGGCCCGCATTCGATCAAAGTACTGATGCCACGCGCCTTGATAGCGGCCACGCACTCCACCCAGCGCACCGGGCCGAAGGCTTGGCGGTATAGCGCATCGCGGATTTTGTCGGCATCGGTCTGCACGGCCACATCGATGTTGTTGATTACTGCAATCTGCGGCGCGTTAAAGGTGAGGGTAGCCAATTTGGCACGCAACTTCTCCGCAGCAGGCTTCATCAAGCTGCTATGAAAGGGCGCTGACACTGGCAGCGGCAGGCAGCGCTTGGCGCCTCTGGCTTTGAGCAATTCGCTGGCTTTTTCTACACCCAGCTTAGTGCCCGCGATCACGGTTTGCATCGGGTCGTTAAAGTTCACGGCTTCGGCTATTTCGCCAGCCGCTACGCCACCAGGTGCTGTAGCCTCAGCGCAGATAGCTATCACACCGCTAGCAGCCATGCCAAGCACCGCCGCCATCGCACCCGTGCCCGCAGGCACCGCCTCTTGCATGGCGGCTGCACGCAGGCGCACGGTTTGCACCGCGTCGTGCAGGCTCAGCACGCCGGATGCCACCAGCGCCGAATATTCGCCCAGCGAATGCCCCGCCACCACGGCGGGCTTGGCACCGCCCTCGGCCAGCCAGGCGCGGTATGCCGCCACACCCGCCACCAGCATCACCGGCTGGGTGTTCACCGTCAAACCCAAGGCCTCTTTCGGTCCCTCTTTGATCAGCTTGGCGATGTCTTCACCCAGCGCATCGCTGGCCTCTTTGACAACCGATGTCACCGCCGGATGGTCACCCCAAGCGTCCAACATGCCCACGGACTGCGAACCTTGACCGGGAAAGATAAATGCGAATGGTTTCATTTTTTATTTGCCCGCCATGTATGCCATATAGATGAATGGATAAGCGATTCCGCCAAATCCCAATACTCCAGCGAGAACCATTAACCCAATCCCCACCCAAAATAGTTTCAATTTTGAACTTTGAAATTTGGCCTTAATGAATGCCACTGCAATACATAAAAGCCCAACACACCATATCGCAATAATCGTATTAACAAGCACTTGAGCCTCACATATTCAGTAGCACCGCACCCCAAGTAAATCCACCCCCCACGCCTTCCAGCATGACGGTTTGCCCCTTCTTGATCTTGCCACTGCGCACAGCAACGTCCATCGCCAGCGGGATGGATGCAGCGGAGGTGTTGCCATGCTGATCCACGGTCACTATGACTTTGTCTTCCGCGAGTTTGAGCTTTTTGGCGGTGCCCAGCATGATGCGGATATTGGCCTGGTGAGGGACGAGCCAGTCAATATCGGCCTCGGTTTTACCGGCTTTGGCCAGTACGGATCGGGCTACATCAGCCAGCACACCGACGGCGAGTTTGAATACCGCCTGGCCGTCCATTTTGAGGGTCGGGTCGCCCAGCACCTGGCCCCCGCTGACGGTGCCCGGCACGCAGAGCACGCCCACGTGTTTGCCGTCAGCATGCAGCTCGCTGGCCAAAATTCCGGGCGTGTCAGAGGCTTCCAAAACGACCGCGCCTGCGCCGTCGCCAAACAGCACGCAGGTGGTGCGGTCTTTAAAGTCAAGGATGCGGCTGAACACCTCACTGCCCACCACCAGGGCGCATTTTGCGGCGCCGGTTTTGATCATGCAGTCGGCGATAGTGAGGGCATAGACAAAGCCGCTGCACACGGCCTGCACGTCAAACGCGGGGCAGCCTGCGATGCCCAGCTTGTGCTGCAAGATGGCTGCGCTAGAGGGGAACACCATGTCGGGCGTGGAGGTGGCGACGATGATGAGGTCTACCTCGGCGGCGCTGCGGCCAGCGGCTTGCAGGGCCGATTGGCAGGCAGGCAAGGCCAGGTCGCTGCTGGTCACGTCGGGTGCGGCAAAGTGGCGGGCGCGGATGCCGGTGCGCTCTACGATCCATTCGTCGGAGGTTTCAATGCCTTGGGCGGCAAGTTCGGTGGCTAAATCGGCGTTGGTGACTCGGCGCGGTGGCAAATAGCTGCCGGTGCCAGTGATGCGTGAATATTTAACGGTCATAGGCCTGATGTTACAGCTTAAAAACTGAGCGGCTTTTGGCGCCCCAACCCAATTATTCGGCTTAAGCGGCCAGTTGTAGGTCCTCTGCCATGGCAGCCAGTACCGGCGCGGCGTGCGCGATGCGCGCTTGCACCTTGGCCAGCAGGTCGTGGCTGGCGGCGTCGTAGGCTTTGTTCAAGGCGTGCTCAAAGGCGTAGGCATCGGCCGAGCCGTGGCTCTTAAACACCAAGCCGCGCAGCCCCAAAAGTGCCGCGCCGTTGTATCGGCGGTGGTCAACACGCGATTTAAGTGCATTTAGCACAGAATTAGCGGCAATTGCTGCAAATTTAGTGAAGATATTGCGAGAAAATTCGGCTTTCAAAAAACCGACAATCATCTTGGCAACCCCCTCACTGGTTTTGAGGGCCACGTTACCAACAAACCCGTCGCACACCACCAAGTCCGTCAAACCGGTAAAAATATCGTTACCTTCGACATTACCGTAAAAATTCAAATCACCATTTTTAGCAGCAGATCGCAGCAGCTCACCAGCTTTTTTAATGATTTCGTTGCCTTTAATGACTTCTTCACCGATGTTAAGCAGGCCAACGGTGGGGTTCTCGTCGTTATTGAGCACCGACACCAAGGCAGCACCCATTACGGCGAACTGAAACAAGTGCTCGGCCGTGCAGTCGACGTTGGCGCCCATGTCCAGCAAAGTGGTAGCGCCGCCCTTGGCATTGGGAATTTGACCAGCAATGGCGGGCCGGTCAATGCCGTCCAGGGTTTTGAGCACGTAACGGGCAATGGCCATCAGCGCGCCGGTGTTACCGGCCGACACCGCCGCTTGGGCGGCACCGCTTTTTACCTGCTCAATGGCCACCCGCATGGAGGAGTCTTTTTTCTTGCGCAGCGCCACTTCCAGCGGGTCGTCCATGGCAACCACTTCGGTGGCGGCGACAACGCTGGCGCGGGGGTGGCTAAAGCCAGCCAGCGCGTCGGTGCGCCCTACAAGCAATAACCTGGCTTGGGGATGGGCGTCCAAAAACGCACGGCACGCGGGCAGTGTGCTTGCCAGTCCATGGTCGCCGCCCATGCAGTCGACGGC
This sequence comes from Polaromonas sp., assembly GCA_043766985.1. Taxonomy (GTDB): domain Bacteria; phylum Pseudomonadota; class Gammaproteobacteria; order Burkholderiales; family Burkholderiaceae_C; genus JAAFIP01. The sequence goes on along the minus strand of JAYUHM010000013.1, from coordinate 7,888 downwards.
GATCACCGTGCTACTTGTCATACGAACAACTCGAAAAATGAAAACTGTAACTCAAAATGAATAAAAGCCCGATGCTACAGCGGTAGCGGCGGGCTTTTTGGGAGGGCTGCGAGCCGATAGCGCAAACAGGCGGCGCCTGCACACACTTGGGCCTACCCGGCTTGCTTACTCAGCAGCAGTTTTGGATTTGATCACCTGACGGCCACGGTAAAAACCGTTCGGGGTGATGTGGTGACGCAGGTGCGTCTCACCGGTGGTGGGCTCTACGGCAATGCCTGGGGCGTCCAGAGCGTAGTGCGCACGGTGCATACCGCGCTTGGAGGGAGATTTTTTGTTCTGTTGAACTGCCATGGTGGGCTCCTAAAACTCTCTGTCAGCAAAAAATGCTGGTGCAAAGTGTGTTGGTTAGTAAAATGATTGCGCCAAAGGGTTGGGGCCGGTAGGCGCGAAGCCTTTGATTATAACCCGTTTTTCATCCCCAATCCATACCCGCGTGGGCAGCGATCCAAGGCGCTAGGCCGGCTTCTTCAAGCTACCCAGTGCGGCAAAGGCGTTGGGCTTTTGTGTAAGCGCTGCCTTGAACTCCTCGTCAGTAGATGCTAACTTCACTAGCTGCGGGCAGACCTCGTGCTTGGGCACGATGGGCAGCGCCATCAGCAGCTCGTCTTCGATCAGTGCGTGCAAATCAAACTGTTTGGACACCACCAGCAGGTCTTCCTCGGCGGCATCGTCCTCGGCCATGGCAATGGCCTCATCGGCGACAAAGCGAAAGTGGCGGTTCAAGTCCACCTCGGTCTCGACGACAGTGAGGCAGCGTTGGCAGGTCATGGGCAACTGCGCTTTTACCTGCAGGTGTAGCCAAGGCTGCGGGCTGGCACCCGGCGGCGTGATGGTCTCGCCACGGGCGCGCCACGTAACGGCCTTTTGGTCGAAATCAGCCACGTCTTGGCGCAAGTCTTGCAGCAGGCGCGGGTAGTGGGGCAGCGTATCGGCGCCAGACAGCGTGTCGCTGGCCAGCGCAAATTTGCGCACATCTAGCCAAGCAGGGGCCGCAGAGGGTGGAAAAGAGGGTTGGGGTGAAGATGTCATGGTGAACCTAGGCCCTGAGTGTAAGAGAATCAGGGCATGGCATCTTTTCACGCACCACTTACTGCTTCTCGCCCACTGGTTTTGGGCTCTACCTCGCGCTACCGCCGCGAACTGCTGGAGCGACTGCGGGTACCGTTTGCGGTGACCGCGCCCGACGTGGACGAAACGCCGCTGCCCGGCGAGGCGCCGCTGGCGTTGGCCCAGCGGCTGGCGCTGGCCAAGGCGCAGGCCGTGGCCGCGCTGCACCCGCACGCGGTGGTGATCGGCTCTGACCAAGTGGCTGATTTGCATGGCGAGCCCCTGGGCAAGCCCGGTACGCACGAGCGCGCTGTAGCGCAACTGCGCCGCATGCGCGGGCAGGTGGTGGTGTTTCAAACCGCGCTGGCGGTGGTGTGCCAAGAAACTGCTTTTGTGCAGCAAGACGTAGCCGCCGTGCAAGTGCTGTTTCGCGACCTGAGCGATGCCGAGATTGAAGCCTATTTGCTGGCCGAGCAACCTTATGACTGCGCAGGCAGCGCCAAAAGTGAGGGCCTGGGCATTGCCCTGTTAGAGCGCATTGACAACGACGACCCCACCGCCCTGATTGGCCTGCCGCTGATACGCACTGCGCGGATGATTCGCGCTGCGGGGGTGAAGCTGCTTTAGGACTTTAAGAATTTAATACGGGGAATTTTTGAGCGCAGAGGGCGCGAAGGTTTCGCAAAGTGCGCAGAAAAGAAAATACAAAAATAAAACCAAAGTGAACACGTTTGACGCAAGCGGGTCTGGTTAAAAATAAGTTTTATTTTTTAATAATTTTCTTTTATTTTTTTATATTTTTTTTGTATTCTTTTTTGACTTCTTCTGCGCTCTCTGCGAAACCTTCGCGCCCTCTGCGTTCAAAAAATCCCCCTCCCCATCCGCCACCACAGCAAAAATCCATGTCCACATCAGCTCCTAAAAAACTCGGTACTTTGTACCTGGTACCCGCCCCGCTGGACTTTGGCTGCGACACACTCGCACCCATTACCGACGTGCTGCCCATGGGCACCCTGCAGATAGCCGCCAAGCTAACGCACTGGGTGTGTGAAAACGCCAAAACCACCCGCGCCGTGCTCAAGCGCGTAGGCGAGGTGGTGCCCCTGGCTGCCCCTGTGCAGCAGCACACCATCACCGAGCTACCGCGCGAAGTTCATAAAAAAGGCGACCACAGCAGCGCTACCGCGTTTGACGCCACGCCCTTGCTGCAAGCCGCTGTGCAAGGCTTTGACGTAGGTTTGATCAGCGAGGCGGGCATGCCTGCGGTGGCCGACCCAGGCAGCTCGGTGGTGCGCGCAGCGCATGCGCTGGGTATCAACGTAGTACCGCTGGTGGGGCCGTGCTCGCTGCTGCTGGCCTTGGCAGTGAGCGGCCTGAATGGGCAAAACTTTGCCTTTGTAGGCTACCTGCCCATCGACAGCGCACAGCGCGTACTGCGCATTAAGGAGCTGGAAGCCTTGGCGCTCAAGCATGGGCAAACGCAACTGTTTATCGAAGTACCGCACCGCAACGCGGCTTTGTTGCAAGCGCTGCTGTCCACGCTCAAACCCACTACCCGGCTAAGCCTGTCCAGCGGCTTGACGCTGGACAATGCGCAAACCCGCGCCGCAGCCTGTAGCCAGTGGCAGCGGCTTGCGCAGCCCGACCTCAGTTTGCCTTGCGTGTTTGCTATTGGCAACTAAGGAATGCTATATTTTTAATAGCCGCTTGTGCTGTATTCTATTGGGCTAGCAGCCTAAATGGCATAAATAAACGTGGCCCAATCTGCGCAGCGGCCATTTAAGCCCGCCATGCCGCAGCGCACGCTAGTTACAGCTTTATCGCAGCTGCGGAATGCTCTTCAAAGCCTTCACAGCGCCCTCACCCATAGCCGCGCCAAAGCGCTTGGCCAAGCGCTCGGCCACGTTGTCGCGGCGGGTGTAGTCCACAATGTCTTCGGCTTTCACCACTTCGCGGGCGACAAAATCCAGCGTACCCAGGTTGTCGGCCAGGCCCAGCTCAATGGCTTGCTGGCCGCTCCAGAACAGGCCGCTGAACATCTCGGGGGTTTCCTTGAGTTTTTTGCCGCGGCCTTTTTTGACCGTGTCAATAAACTGCACGTGAATCTGGTTGAGCATGCCCTGCGCGTAGGCGCGTTGCTTCTCGGTTTGCGGGCTGAAGGGGTCTAAAAAGCCTTTGTTTTCGCCAGCCGTCATCAGGCGGCGCTCAATGCCCAGTTTTTCCATCAAACCGGTAAAGCCAAAGCTGTCCATCAGCACGCCGATACTGCCGACGATGCTGGCTTTGTCGACGTAAATTTCGTCGGCGGCCACAGCAATGTAGTAGGCAGCGCTGGCGCAGGTTTCTTCCACCACGGCGTACACCGGCTTTTTATGCAGCTCTTTAAGGCGAATGATCTCGTCGTTGATCATGCCGGCATGCACCGGGCTACCGCCGGGGGAGTTGATGAGCAGCACCACGGCTTTGGCGCCGTCGTCTTCAAATGCGGCGCGCAGGGCGGGCACCAGCAGCTCACTGCTGGCCTCGGTGCCCGAGCCGATCTCGCCTTTGATCTCGACCACGGCCGTGTGCTCGGACGACAGGTCTTTGCCCACACCCGTGCTGCCGGGCATGAAGACCATCCAGGCGATGGCGATAAAGAAGGCCAGCCAGGCCAAACGCACAAACGCCTTCCAGCGGCGGTTGGCCTTTTGCTCGTTCAGGGTGGCAAAAACCAGCTTTTCCAGGGTGGCGCGCTCCCAGCCGGGCGCGTCAGCGGGTTTACCACTCGCTACACTATTAGTAGCAGTTTGTGCCCCACTCTGTTGGACTTGTGGCTGATTTTGCTTCAAAATGTCCGTCAAAGCCTCATCTGCCGGGGTACTGGCAGGCGATGGGTTGGGGACGGGCGTTTGGGATGGGTCGTTGTTCATATCAAAACTCTACAGCTTTCAGGTTGTAGGCAGTATGCCAGTAGACCACGCCGCCCTCCTCCGTGAGGTTAATTTTTACCAAGCCGCCGGTGCAGGGGCCGCCGCCACATTCGCCGGTGCTGGGCTGGTAGGCGGCGCCATGGGTGCTGCACAGCAGCCACTGGCCGGTGTCGTCGAAAAACTGGTTGGGTTGCCAGTCCAGCTCCATGGCTACGTGGCTGCAGCGGTTCAGGTAGGCGTGCACGCTGCCTTCAAAGCGGATGGCAAAGGCGCGGCAGGTGAGGCCTGCGTACTGCACATCAAAGGGCACGGCGGCGCTGGCGTTTTGCAGCTCGACGCTGTTGCACAGGGCTACGCGCTGTGGCTCTGTTTGCTTGGCTAGCATGGTGAGGGGAATGGAGTGCTCAGTCATGGTGCAGGTACCAAAACGGGTGGCGTCAAGCGTGGGCCGCCAGCCAAGCGCCCAGCTCTGCTGTGCTGTGCGCTACGAAAAGTGGAGCGTACTCTGCAAACGCCTCGTGGGCATGCGCGCCAAAGCTCACGCCCACGCTGGCCACACCGGCATTGCGCGCCAAGGCCAGATCATGGGTGGTGTCGCCAATCATCACCGTGCGTTCGGGCGCTACGCCCAGCTCGGCCATCAGCTCGTGCAGCATCAGCGGGTTGGGTTTGCCAGCGGTTTGGTCAGCGGTACGGCTGGCTTCAAACAAGTGGCCCAGCACGGTGCCGTCTATTTGGCGCTGTAGCACCTCGTTCAGGCCGTTGCGCGACTTGCCCGTTGCCACGGCCAGCAGGTGGCCGCGCGCGCGCAAGGCGTGCAGCATGGGCAAGGTGCCGTCAAACAGGCTGATGTCGTTTTGCCGTGCGTTGTAATGGCGGCGATAGGCGTCGCCCAAGGCCGGGTATTTGTCTTTGGGCACATCGGGCGCGGCGTGCGCCAGCGCCTGCATCAGGCCCAGGCCAATCACATACGAGGCCGCCTCGTGTGTGGGCACCGTGCCACCCACATCGCGCACTGCCTCTTGAATGCAACGCACGATGAGCGCCGTGCTATCAAACAAGGTGCCGTCCCAGTCAAAGGCAATGAGGTCATAGCGGCGCGGGGTAGAGGGTCTGTACATTGCACTATTTTATCGGCTCAGTTGGTGGCAAAATGCAATCATGCTTGATTTCACACCTCTATCCAAAGCAGTCCTTACGCTGTCCAGTGCGCTGCAAGAAACTAGCCTGCGTCCAGATGACTTATTGGCCCGTGACGGTTGTATCCAGCGGTTTGAATACACCTATGAGCTGTGTGTGAAGTTTTTACGCCGCCAGCTTGAAGAGATGGCAGACAGCCCTGGCGACATTGACGCGCTAGGCTACAAAGATATGTTGCGTCTGGGCGTAGAGCGCGGGCTGGTCAATGATGCTGTGCCATGGTTTGGTTTTAGAGAACTGCGCAACATCACCTCGCACGCCTACGATCCTGATAAAGCAGCGCAGGTGTTTCAAGGCATACCCGCGTTTTTAACCCAGGCCCAAGCCTTGGCCGCACAATTAACGCGGCCAAGCAACACTTAGTTTGGAGCTTGCCCCATGGACGCCGCGCAATTGGTATTGACACCCCACGAGCTGCACACAGTGCAGCATGTGCTGCGTACATGCGCACCCCATCATGAGGCACTGGCTTTTGGCTCCAGAGTGCACACCAGCCTGCTACGCAAAGCCTGCAAAAACCATTCAGATTTAGACATTGCACTTGCCGGGCCAAACCTCGCTCTGCACGATATGTTCGCACTGCGTGATGCGTTCAGCGAGAGTGATTTGCCCTTTCGGGTGGACATAGTAATGCGGGATGATCTGCCTGCGCTGTGGCTGAGCACCATAGTGTGGGCGCAGCTTTAAACGCCGCCAGACTGCACTACTTCCCCGTCAATACAAACTGCAATACGTCGCCCGCGTAATTATCAAACTCGTTGATCGCGTGGTCGCTGCCTTTGAGCAGCATCATATGCGCGGCCGGGTAGCGCGCCACCATCTCGCGCCAGTCCAGCACCTCGTCGCCCTTGCTGATGATGGCCATGGTGCGCTGGGGGTACGAGAAAGCGGTACTTTCCAACGCCTGCAACTCGTCTACATGCTGCTGCGTAAATTCGTAGCCACCCTCGTCATGCCAGTTCGACACGCGGCCAATAAAAGCCTTCAAATCGCGCGCCGGGTAAACCGCCGGGTTAAGCAGCACGCAGCGGCAGCCCGTGGCCTGCGCCACCAGCGCCGCGTAGTAGCCGCCTAACGAAGAGCCAATCACTGCCAATGGCTGCGCAGCGTCCCCCGAGCGCACCCACCGCATGATGTTGGCCATGGCCAGCTTGGGCGACGGCGGTAGCTGCGGGCAGTGCCAGTGAATGCGCTGGTCTAACGCTACCGCAGCGTTGTACGCCGTGACATGCCAGAGCATGGTCAGGGCTTTGGCAGATTGTGGCGAGGAGCGGAAACCGTGGAGGTAAAGCAGGCGCATGGATCAGATATCGAGAATTAACTTAGTAAATTTTCTGGATTCAGGCCCCACGCCTTGCCCAGATCTGTCGGCAGTGTCGATACAAATGTCTGCTCTGCCAATGTAGCGGGATGCACCAGCTGCAGCCGCCAAGCATGCAAAAACATGCGTTTAAAGCCCTGCTTATGCAGCGCCTTGTTCAACTCAAAATCGCCATACTTATCGTCGCCCACAATCGGGTGCCCATTGCTGGCCAGGTGCACGCGGATTTGGTGGGTGCGGCCGGTTTTGATGGTAACTTCTAGCAGTGTGAATGCCTCGGCGCCCAACTGCGCCGCCAAGGTCGGGCTGGGGGTGATGGTCTTGGCTACCTTCACCAAGGTGACTGAGCGCATGCCGTTGGGGTCGTCTTTGGCCACTACTTTGACACGCCGCTCGCCGTCGTCGTCGCCACCGTTGACTAAATATTTATGCAGCGGCTGGTCGATGACTTTTTTATTGCCGGGCCATTGGCCTTGGACCAAGGCGAGGTAGGTTTTGCCGGTTTCGCGGTTTTTAAACTGTTCTTGCAGGTGCACCAGCGCGCTGCGGCGTTTGGCTATCAGCAAGACGCCGCTGGTGTCGCGGTCCAGGCGGTGCACCAGCTCCAGGTATTTGGCTTGGGGGCGGGCCATGCGCAGCTGTTCGATAACACCAAAGCTCACGCCGCTGCCGCCATGCACGGCCACGCCTGCGGGTTTGTCGATAGCTATAAAGTGTTCATCTTCAAACAAGATCGGAAAACTGCGGGCAGGCGCGGGCCGGTTAATGACAGCCTGGGCCATGGCGGCGGCTTTCTCGGCCACATGCTCGCTGATGCGCACGGGCGGCAGGCGCACCACGTCGCCCGTGGCCAGGCGCGTGTCGGCCTGCGCCCTGCCCTTGTTCACCCGCACCTCGCCGCTGCGGATGATGCGGTAGACGTGGGTTTTAGGTACGCCCTTCAAATGGCGCAACAAAAAATTGTCCAGCCGCTGGCCTTGCGCGTTTTCATCCACCGTCAGCTGCGACGCCGACATCGGCGAGCCGGCAGCCTGATTCAGCGCTGGTTTGGCCTCTATAATGTGTTGCACTAGCGTTTTGCTGTAAGTGGTTGATTTGATTGCTGGTTGGCCTGATAAGACCAGCTGCTCTCGCGGATCTGGATGACAACATGACGTCAAAAGGATTCGGCCAGCCGGATTCAAGTGTTGAACAAGTTTAGTTCAGCATTGTCCCCAACCACTGCTCAACAACGCTGGCATAAGTCGATGCCCCTGGTCGATTCTCCCACAGACCCCATGCCAGATGCCTGTGGTGGTGTGAGAACCAATCAGCCAAACCGACGCATTGAAATCAAGAAACGGAATAC
>JAYUHM010000012.1:0-19216 GCA_043766985.1 Polaromonas sp. | reverse complement strand
TGTCCGCGCTGATACTGCCCGTCTGGGCTGTCCCCACCACAGTGACTTTGTCCGTGCCGTCGATGGACTGCCCGGTCTGCCCCATCACCGTGAAGAAGGCCCTCACCAAGGTCCAGGGCGTGAGCCAGGCCGACGTGAATTTTGACAAGCGCCAGGCCACCGTCACCTTTGACGACGCCAAGACCAATGTGCAGGCGCTAACCCGGGCCACCAAGGATGCCGGTTACCCGTCGCTGTTGAGCACAGCCACAAAATGAGCACGGTCGTTCTGGCGTCAACCCTGACCTGCCCTGAGTGCGGACACGTCAAGCTCGAAACCATGCCCCTTGATGCCTGCCAGTGGTTTTATGAGTGCGAACAATGCCACACGCTGCTCAAGCCCAGGAGCGGCGACTGCTGCGTGTACTGCTCGTATGGCACCAATCCCTGCCCGCCGATTCAGGAGAACGGCAAGGAGAGCGGGTGCTGTAGTTGACAGGTCAATGATGCGGATTTGACATCTTTTAATAGTTCAACTATCATTGAACTATGAAAACACTTTCCAAGCCCACCAAAACTGCCAAAGTAGCCGAGACAGATGCCATCCGCGCCTTGGCGGCATTGGCCCAAGCGCAGCGGCTGCGCAGCTTTCGCGCGCTGGTGGTGGCGGGTGGCGATGGGCTTACACCCAGTGCGCTGGCGGCGCTGCTAGACATTGCGCCCAGTGCGCTGTCGTTCCACCTCAAAGAGCTGTCCCACAGCGGCTTGGTAAGCGCCGAGCAGCGCGGGCGCAACCTGATTTACCGCGCTAACTACGCTCAAATGAACACCTTACTGGCTTACCTGACCGAGCACTGCTGCGCCGGGCAAGCCTGCGATGTGAACGAGGTGGCAAAAGTCTGTTGCTAAGACACCCGAATTACTATTATTTTTATAGCTGCTCGTGCTATTCTCTATTGGGCTGGCGGCACTATTTACTCTTATATATACCCATACCATGCCTACGCCACTCAATGTACTCTTCCTGTGCACCCACAACTCTGCCCGCAGCATCTTGGCCGAGGCTTTGCTCAACCATTTAGGCCAAGGCAGGTTCAAAGGCTTCTCCGCCGGCAGCAGCCCGCGTGCCAACCAACAGCCCAACCCGCTGGGCCTGCAGGTGCTGCGCGATGCGGGCATAGCCACCGACGGGCTGCACAGCAAATCCTGGGACGAGTTTGCATTGCCCACTGCGCTACATATGGACTTGATCATCACCGTGTGCGACAACGCCGCCGGTGAAACCTGCCCACTGTTCAACCAGCCGCAGTCTACCGACAGCGGCGCGCCAGGCAAGCCTGCCACCGCCCACTGGAGCTACGCAGACCCCAGCGCTGGTGATGCGCCAGACGCGCAAAAACTCATTGCCTTCAGGCACACCCTGCACGCGCTACACCGCCGCATTGAGCTGTTGGTTAACTTGCCAGCGGCTAGCCTGGACACATTGGCACTCGAAAACTCTGCCAGAAAGTTATCTACTTCATGAGCTTAGCCACTCCACGCTCACCTACCCTTTCTCAAAAAGCCTTTGCAGAATGCCTGGGCACGGCCATGCTGCTGTGCGCGGTGATTGGCTCGGGCATCATGGCCGAGCGATTGAGCGGCGGCAATATGGCGGTGGCGCTGCTGGCCAACACACTGGTAACGGTGTTTGCGCTGTTTGTATTGATCGAAGTGCTAGGCCCCATCAGTGGCGCGCACTTTAACCCACTGGTAACGCTGTTATTTATACGAAATCAGCCTCTAGCCCAACAGAATATAGCACAAGCAGCTATTGTTTTTATAGTGCCACAGTTGCTGGGTGCGGTGCTGGGCGCCTGGCTTGCCAACGCCATGTTTGACCTGCCGGTGCTGCAAACCAGCGCCAAACTGCGTGGCGGCTGGGGGCAATGGCTGGCCGAAGCCGTGGCTACTGCGGGTTTGGTATTTGTCATCGCCCGCTCTGGCGCGGCCAACGTGCACGCCAAGGCCAGCGCACTGGTGGCCTGTTACATTGGCGCGGCCTACTGGTTTACCGCCAGCACCTCATTTGCCAACCCCGCTGCCGTGCTGGGCCGCATGCTGAGCGACAGCTTTGCGGGCATTGCACCTGCCAGTGCGCTGGGCTTTGTGGCGGCGCAGTGTGTGGGGGCGGCGGTGGGCTGGGCGGCTAATAGGCAGTTGGAACCCTTTCTAAAATAACCAGTCGCGAACCCGTTCAGCATGAGCTTGCCCCAGGATTCGCCAAGGCTTCGACACGCTCAGCCCGAACGAATGAAAAGGCCTGCCCAGGCGGGAGACACAAGCTCCCTCTTACGCGAAATTTAATCTGCACTTCTATTCACACTTATCACTATGTCCCGCCAACGCACCCTCACCCACCCCACCGATCTGCCCGCCCTGCAACCCCAGTTCGCCCGATACGCCCAAGGCAAAAACCTAGCCCAGTCGCTCGACCCCACAGGCCACGCCCCGCGCATCTTGCTGCTCTACGGCTCGCTGCGCCCGCGCGCCTTCTCGCGCCTGGCCACCGAGGAGGCCGCGCGCCTGTTGCAATTCTTTGGCGCTGAAACACGCATCTTCGACCCGTCCGACCTGCCTCTGCCTGACCAGATTGAGAACGACAACCACCCCGCCGTAGCCGAGCTGCGCGAACATTCGCTATGGTCAGAAGGCCAAGTGTGGTGCAGCCCCGAACGGCATGGCGCCATCACCGGCGTGATGAAGGCGCAGATCGACCACTTGCCACTGTCGATGGGTGCGCTACGCCCCACGCAAGGCCGCACCTTGGCCGTGATGCAAGTCAGCGGCGGCTCGCAATCCTTCAACGCCGTCAACACCCTGCGCCTGCTGGGCCGCTGGATGCGCATGGTCACCATTCCCAACCAAAGCAGCGTAGCGATGGCCTACAAAGAGTTTGGCAACGATGACCGCATGCGAGCCAGCAGCTACTACGACCGCATCGTCGACACCATGGAAGAGCTGGTGCGCTTTACTGTGCTGCTGCGCGGGCAGACGGATATGCTGACCGACCGGTATTCGGAGCGGGTGGAGGCTGAAACCAAGGCGGCGCGGGCTGCGGCGGTGCAAGCGGCGGCAGTGGCTAGCGGAGCGGTAAAGGGGTAGTTGTCACATAAGCACGCTGAACAGATCGCTTAACGCCGTTAAGCCATCCCATAGGAGCGCTTATCCCAGCAACGCCTCGCTTGAATATGTGTTCATAATCACTGCTCATGTTCAAATTCTTCGAATCCCGCATCGGCAGCATTGCCACTCCCCCAGAAGCATCCAGCAGCGGCCCACCACCTGGCCTGGTCGCTTTTTACTGGCACTTCGTGAAGCAGACCAAGGGCTTGTATATCACCATGCTGGTTACCGGGCTGGGGGTGGCCTTGATCGATACCTTGATACCCGTCTTCATCGGCCGTCTGGTGGGCTTGATGACCGCTACCAATCCGGCGCAGGCATTGCAACAGCAAACGCCTTGGCTGCTGGGCATGGCGGTGGTGCTACTGCTAGGCCGCCCTTTGATGATTTTGCTGGACAGCCTGGTGCGTAACAACGCGGTGATTCCGGGGGCGACGACGCTGATTCGTTGGCAGAGCCACTGGCATGTGGTGCGGCAGAGTGGGCCGTTTTTTCAGAATGATTTTGCCGGGCGCATCGCCAACCGGGTGATGAACACGGCCAACTCGCTGCGCGAAAGCGTGGTGGCCACCATTCGCGCGGTGTGGTACATCGTGGTGTATGGCATCAGCGCGCTGTCGCTCATGCTGGTGTTTGACTGGCGGCTGGCGGTGCCCATGCTGTGCTGGCTGGTGGGCTACGGTTTTTTCTTGCGCTATTTTGTGCCGCGCATGCGCGACCTGTCACGCGTGAGCAGCGAGGCGCGCTCACTGGTGATGGGCCGCGTGGTGGACAGCTATACCAACATCATGACGGTCAAGCTGTTCTCGCGCGCGCAAGACGAAGACGCTTATGTGCGCGAAGCGATGGACGGGCACCGCGACAAAATTGCCGCCCACATGCGCATGACCACCCGCTTTATGACGACGCTGACCGCGCTGAACGCGCTGCTGGTGGTGGGCACTGCGGGCGTGAGCGTTTGGCTGTGGAGCGGACAGCAAATAACCCCCGCCGTAGTGGCCACCAGTTTGCCGCTGGTCTGGCAGATCGCCAATATGGCGGGCTGGGTGAGCTGGGAGGTGTCGGGAATTTTTGAAAACGTGGGCGTGGTGCAAGAGGGCATACAAACCATTGCGGTGCCGCACACGCTGGTGGACTCTGCCAGTGCGACGGAACTGCAAGTACCGCACGGCGATATCCGGTTTGAAAATGTGAACTTCAGCTACGGCCAAGCGGCCACCGGCGGGCGGAGTGTGCTACAAAATTTACACCTGCATATCCAACCCGGCGAGCGCGTGGGCCTGGTGGGCAGGTCAGGCGCGGGCAAGTCCACGCTGGTAAACCTGCTCCTGCGCTTTTATGACGCAGAGGCCGGACGCATCACCATCGACGGACAAGATTTAAAAAACGTCACACAAGAAAGCCTGCGCGCCGCTATCGGTATGGTGACACAAGACACATCCCTCTTGCACCGCTCCATAGCCGCCAACATCCGCTACGGCCACCCCGGTGCGACGGATGCCGAGGTAGAACTTGCGGCAAAGCAAGCCCATGCCCACGAGTTCATCACCGAGCTGCGCGACTGGACGGGCCGCACCGGCTATGAGGCGCATGCGGGTGAACGCGGCGTGAAGCTGTCGGGCGGGCAACGCCAGCGCGTGGCCCTGGCCCGGGTGGTGCTAAAGAACGCACCGATCTTGATATTGGACGAAGCCACCTCCGCGCTAGACAGCGAGATCGAAGCCGCCATTCAGGAGCAACTGGTGACACTGATGCAAGGCAAAACGGTAATCGCCATCGCCCACCGCCTGAGCACCATCGCCCGCATGGACAGGCTGGTGGTGATGGACGCGGGCCGCATCGTCGAGCAAGGCACGCACCACGAGCTGCTGGCGCTGGGCGGCCAGTACGCCAAGCTGTGGCAGCGCCAGTCGGGTGGGTTTTTAGCGGAGGATTTGGATGAAATGGCGACGCAAACAGAAAGTGAAACCGCCTAAGCGCGCCATCGCAGACGACACCGACTCCCGTTCGGCATGAACAACCCCCGCTCGGCCTAAGCCTGTCGAAGGCTTCAACGGCGGGAAATATCAGTGCTGGTGCCCATGCTCACCATGCACATGCTGGTGGGTAATCTCTTCTTCCGTCGCCGCGCGCACAGAGATCACTTTCAGTTCAAAGCGAATGTCCTTGCCAGCCAGCGGATGGTTGGCATCCATGTACACCGTGTCGCCCTTGATCTTCATCACGGTATAGACCTGCACACTACCGTCATCGCCCCGGCCTTCGAGCTGGCCACCCAGCTTCACGCCCGGTGGAAACTGCTTTTTAGGCAAAGTGCGCAGCAGTGCGTCGTCGTACACGCCAAAAGCATCCACCGCTGGCAAATCCAAAGCTACCGCGTAACCGGCCTCCTTGCCCTCCAGCGCCTCCTCAATTTTAGGCAGCGTGTTGCCGTAGCCGCCGTGCAGGTACACAGCGGGCTTGCCACTGTTTTCAATCACTTTGCCGTTGGCTTCGGACAGTTTGAACTGCATGGTGACGGCGGAGTTTTTTTCGATTTTCATGTTTGGTTGCTTAACTGAATGAACTAGCCATCATTTTAAAGTACCCCGTAGACGGGTTCAAAACTGTCTTTTTGAATCAAGTTGGTGTTTTTTGTGAATTGGTGTATTATTACTGCAATACACTTGATTTCCATGAACTTCCTCATTGCCCCCAATGCACCAAACCCCATCTATCGCCAGATAGTGGAACAAGTGCGCCACATGGTGGCGGGTGGTCAATTGCAGGCTGGCGATGAGCTGCCATCCGTTCGGGCTGTGGCACTAGAGCATGCCATTAACCCCATGACCGTGAGCAAAGCCTACAGCATGTTGGAAACCGAGGGGCTGCTGGAGCGGCGCCGCGGCATAGGCATGGTGATTGCCAAAACGAAAAATAAATCCTCCCGGCAAAACAATGTCGGCCTGTTATTGCCTTCGCTGGCTAACGCAGCGCAAATTGCCAGGCAGCTCGGCGTGACTGACGCGCAGGCGCTTGCCGCATTTCAATCTTGCCTGGACAACTTACCCACGAAGGAGCCCCATGAAAACGAATGAAGCAGTGATAAAGATCAACGCACTGGGCCTGTCCACAAAGGACACCAGCATACTTAGCAACATCAACCTCAGCATTGGGCAGGGCGCAGTCATAGGATTGGTAGGACGCAATGGCGCTGGCAAGTCCTCGTTGCTGCGCTGCATGGCTGGGCTAGCCGTACCCACGCAGGGTACTTGCACGCTCCTAGGCCATGCCTCTAAAGATCTACCAGACAGCGTGCTGGAGCGGCTGGGTTACGTAGCCCAAACTCCTGACTTATTTGAATGGATGGAAGCCCTTGAAATGCTCCGAGCCATCGGCCAGGCTTATCCGCGCTGGAGTGAGGCGCGTTGCCTGTCGCTGGCTGCCAAGCTTAACTTGCCATTGGGCAGACAAGTGAAAAACCTGTCTGTCGGCGATCAACAAAAACTGGCTGTGGTACTGGCACTGGCGCATGACCCAGATATCCTTTTGCTGGATGAACCTGTATCTAACCTAGACCCACTTACCCGCAGCGAATTCATGCGCGCACTTTTTGTGGATCGCGCTGTGGACGAAGTGCAGGATACAGGTCTACTTGCGGCGCGCACTATCGTAATTTCTAGCCACATCCTTAGCGATTTAGAGCGCGTGGTCTCTCACGTTGCGTTTATTCGCGACGGTCGATTGCAACTGTTTGACGCTTGGGACGCAATCATCGAGAGTTTTCGACTGGTAGATTCAGTATCCGATGATTTATTCATACCAGCGGTGATTTGCAAGAACCCTCACACTCTTCAATGCGTTGTCGATACCCGCTTAGCCCCTCAATTGACCAGTACAGGGCGAAGCTTGTCACTCGATGAATTGTTTGCGGAGCTCAACGCATGAACTATTCAAAATATTTCAGCTTCAAGCCAGACGTGAGCACTGGCTGGATGATTGCAATTTACTTTTTTTTAGGCTTATTTTGGTGCATCCAAATTGCTATCGCACTCACAGGCCACTTAAGCACTACCTTGGTATTTCAGTGGTTACTGTTCGCAGGACTCATATTGGGCGGCAAAGGCGCCGGACTCTCACGATCGGTAGTGCGCGGCACACTCGTCCTAAAGCAGCTACGCACTCCACAAAGTTTAGGAAAGGACTACTTGTTTGCTGTTTTGTCGCGGGCCACACTGCTATGTCTAGTCTTTTGTGCCAGCGGCATTGTGTTGTTACTAGCCTGCCACCTTGCTTGGACATCCGTCAGTGCCGTCGCCTTCTTTTCATTACTGCTATCACTCAGCACGCTGGCAAACTTACCAAGCAGTCATGCTGCGGCTCCCGCGTGGAAGGGTTTCCTATATTTACTCGTTTTGTTGCTGACGCCGTTGATCACATGGAAAGGCTTTGTCAATCCGATTGACTATTTGCCGCAGGTATCTATGTGGTTGCTTGCGAGTATGGCTATCAGTTGGCCTCTGACCATTTGCATCATATTTTGGAAATGGAAAAACTTGCATACCTTTGCGTCTGACAACTCTGAGGTGCCCAGAAAAGGGCTGGTAAAACGATTACAGGCCTACTTTGAGCGCTTTTCACACCTGGCTTCCAGTACCCACAAGTCTTATGTGAAGCCAACACTCACCGGCAAATTCGCGTCACTTGTTAGTATGCAATATCTGAGCCTCACAATGCTCTCGAATATTGCGGATGCGCGATGGAACAATGGTATTGGCCCGTACCACTTCTTTGGTATCCTGATGATTGCATCGCTGTGCTGCAATTTGCTTGTATTTAAAGACTTGCATTGGCGTGTACTACTTGCACCAGGTCGTTTGAAGCGAAACTTTTTTGGCTGGCATATATTCAGCGTCAGCATAGTTGTGCAATTGGTTGTTTATGTATTCTTCGCTTGCAACTGGACGTTTGTGGCGTGGGTTTCTTTTGATATCTCGCCCGCTCAAACGCTAGAAAAGGCATGGCACTACCGTGCTGTGCCATTGCAACTGCTTGCAGCCAATAGCGTTGCCGTTGTACTCATCGCCACCTTCAACTCGCGCTGGGCGGGCGTGATTTTGATTGGCATAGCCTGCGCGCTTGCAGGCCTTACTTTTGCTGCTTACGGCTTTACATTGCAGGCCCCCATATGGTTTTATGTAGGCCCGGGCTATTTGATTGGCCTGCTCGTGATGACTATCGTTTTCGTTTTGCTATCTAACCGACTTTGGACGCGCCAGCGCATTTTGCGGCATATGCGCGTGTATTAAAAACGATACCCTGGAAAATTCGCCTTTACACCGCTTTACGGCAACGGATTGCTTCTATTTTCAGTGCTTCGCTAACAATTTTCACGAAAGAAAAACTCATGACAAAAAGACTTTTATTCGTCAGCATAATTATTCTGGCCACACTGCTTTTTACAGGTTGTGCAAGTTCCCCCTACAAGGGCGATGGAAAAGTAAACAGCGATACTTTGCTGAAACAACAATTTGAATTGGCTGACCGACGGCGTGCAGACAAACCTGAGGGTCGGCTTATTTTGGCAGCCTTTGCCATGCACTCACAGTCCAAAGCGTTTCGCAATGATGTGCTCACAGCCGAAAAAAGTATGTTGTCCTTAGACCCGAACGCCATCATATTCAAGCTGAACAACCCAGCATTTGGCCAAGACGCCGACTGGCCCTACGCCACTACCGAGAACATCGCCCAAGTATTGAAAAAAGCCGGTGCCATGGCACGGCCCGAAGACAAGATAGTGGTTTTAATGTCGACGCACGGCAATGTCGATGTACTGTCAGTCAACTTTGGTGCCCAGCACTACCCGCATGTGAACGCCAAAGTACTGAACCAATGGTTGACTGATTTGCGCGGCAAACCTACTGTGTTGATACTGTCGGCGTGCTACAGCGGATCGTTTTTGCCAGCACTGAGCAGTCCTGGTAGGGTCATACTCACCGCTGCTGCGAACGATAGAACTTCTTTCGGATGCCAGTTTCACAGCAGCAATACTTATTTTGTGGACGCCCTGTTCAATCAACCCTCGCTACCAGATAGCACCGTAGAGCAGTTGATGGCGCAAGCTCAGGTGGTGATTGATAAAAAGGAGCGTGCGCAAAAGCTGTCTCCTCCGTCATTACCCCAAATATCGGTTGGCTCGGTGGCGAAGACCTGGGCTAATCAACCACTCAAAGATTGGGTTAGCTCCAAATGACTGAACACTTTGAAACATAACCTTCCAAACAAAAAATCTCTGCGCCCGAGCGGAGCATGACTAACCCGCCTTAATCACATCCACCATACGCTGTGCACAGCTCTTGGCCTGCGCCGCATCCCGCGCCTCCACCATCACCCGCACCAGAGGCTCGGTGCCGCTGGGGCGGATGAGGACGCGGCCGGTTTGGCCTAGCTCTGCTTCTACGCTTTTCACCATCGCCTCTAGCGCGGGCGTGGCCCATACCTGGCCAGGTTTCAGGCGAATGTTGATCAGCTCTTGGGGGAAGAGCGTGAGGCCTTCCAGAATTTGGGCGATGGTTTTTCCGCTGCGCTGCACGGCTTGCAGCACTTGCAGGGCGCTGATGATGCCGTCGCCAGTGGTGTGTTTGTCCAGCGCCAGTAGGTGGCCTGAGCCTTCGCCGCCGAGCAGCCAGTTGCGCTTTTCCAGCTCTTCCAGCACGTAGCGGTCGCCTACCTTGGCACGCACCAGCTCTACGCCGCGCTCCTTTAATGCCAGCTCTACGGCCATGTTGGTCATCAAGGTGCCGACAGCGCCAGGCACATTTTCGCCGCGGTTTAGTCGCTCGCACACCATCATGTACAGCACCTCGTCGCCATTGAACAAGCGGCCCGTGGCGTCGACAAACTGCAGGCGGTCGGCGTCGCCGTCCAGTGCTACGCCGTAGTGCGCATTGTGGGTTTTGACGGCCTGTACCAAGGCCTCGGGGTGGGTGGCGCCTACGCCCGCGTTGATGTTCAGGCCGTCGGGCGCGCAGCCGATGGAGACGACTTCTGCGCCCAGCTCGTGGAAGACCTTGGGCGCGATGTGGTAGGCCGCGCCATGGGCTGCGTCGACCACGATCTTCAGGCCCTTGAGGGTCAGGTCGTTGGCAAAAGTGCTTTTGGCAAATTCAATGTAGCGGCCTGCGGCGTCGTCCAGGCGGCGGGTTTTGCCCAGGTCGGCACTGCTGGCCCACACGGGCGCCTCTTGCAGGGCGGCTTCTACGGCCAGCTCCCAGGCATCGGGCAGCTTGGCGCCCTGCGCGCTGAAGAACTTGATGCCGTTGTCTTCAAACGGGTTGTGGCTGGCGCTGATGACCACGCCCAGACTGGCGCGCATGGCGCGGGTGAGGTAGGCCACGCCAGGGGTGGGCAACGGGCCGAGCAGCACCACGTCTACGCCGGCGGAATTAAAGCCGCTCTCTAGCGCGCTTTCCAGCATGTAGCCCGAGATACGGGTGTCTTTGCCTATCATCACCGTGGGCTTGGCCTCGGTTTGGCGCAGCACGCGGCCTACGGCGTGGGCCAGGCGCAGCACAAAGTCGGGTGTGATGGGCGCTACGCCTACCGTACCGCGTATGCCGTCGGTGCCAAAGTATTGTCTCGTCATGGGGGTCTTTCTGCGCTATTTTTAGCTATTTTATATATGTTTTAGGGCTCCAGCCCAATAGAATATGGCACAAGCAGCTATTAAATTGATAGTCCATGGTCAGGTACATTGGCCTGCTGGACTGCTTGCCACACCTGCAGTGCCTGCGCGGTTTCGCGTACATCGTGCACGCGCACCACGCTGGCGCCGCGCTGCACGGCCAATAGCGCGGCGGCCACGCTGGGCACCATGCGCTGCGGTGCGTCCAGCCCCGTGACTGCGCCGAGGGACGACTTGCGCGACCAGCCCGCCAGCACGGGGTAGCCCAAGCTGCACAGTTCATCTTGCCGCGCCAACAGCGCAAAGTTTTGCGCCACGGTTTTACCAAAACCTATGCCCGGGTCTAGCACAATGCGGTTTTTATACGGAAAATCGGCCTTAAGCCCAATAGAATACGGCACAAAAAGCTCGCAAAATGATAGCAAATCAATTTTCACTTTCTCTACCACGTCGTCGCACTGCATGGGCGCCGTTTGCATGGTTTGCGGGTCGCGGTGCATGTGCATCAGCACCAGGCCGCATTGCGGGTACTGGGCTACCACTTTGTGCGCTCCGCGCTGGCGCAATGCCCAAATATCGTTGACGATGTCGGTGCCTGCGTCCAGCGCGGCTTGCATCACCTCGGGCTTGTAGGTGTCTACCGACACCGGCACGCCCAGCTGCACGGCGGCTTGCAGCACGGGCAGCACGCGGCGCAGCTCCTCTGCCAGCGGCAGCGGCGCCGCGCCGGGGCGCGACGACTCGCCACCAATGTCCAATATATGCGCACCGTCTTTGACCAGCTGCTCGCAATGCGCAATGGCCGCGCGCGTGCTGGCATGCTGCCCACCGTCTGAGAACGAGTCGGGCGTGACGTTGACAATGCCCATGATTTTGGGCTCGGTCAGGTCAAGGGTAAAGCGTGTGGTCTGCCAATACATGGGGAACATGGGGAGATTTTGCTGGATTTCATAAAAAAACGGAGCCTAGGCTCCGTTTTTATATCCTGCAAAGTAGATCAGGCCACCGTGGGCGCCGGGTTGGTCACCACCGGTGCACCGCCAGAGCCGCCGTCGCCACCCGCTGCTGGGGGCACGCGGGGTGTCCAGTCTTTCGGTGCGCTGGGTGGGCGGCCCGCCATGATGTCGTCCAGCTGGGTCATGTCGATGGTTTCCCACTCAAGCAAGGCCTTGGCCATGGCGTGCATTTTATCGGTGTTCTCTTCGATCAGCTTGCGCGCCAAGGCGTACTGCGTGTCGATGATTTTGCGCACTTCCACGTCCACCATCTGCATGGTGTGCTCGCTCATATTGGTGGTCTTGGTCACACTGCGGCCCAAAAACACTTCGCCTTCGTTCTCGGCGTACACCATGGGGCCTAGCGCCTCGGTCATGCCGTAGCGTGTCACCATGTCACGGGCCAAGCCGGTGGCGCGCTCAAAGTCGTTGCTGGCACCGGTGGTCATTTGCTTCATGAACACTTCTTCAGCAATGCGGCCACCAAACAGCATGCTGATCTGGTTGAGCATAAATTCTTTGTCGTAGCTGTAGCGGTCTTGCGCAGGCAGGCTCATCGTCACGCCCAGGGCGCGGCCACGCGGGATGATAGTGACCTTATGGATCGGGTCGCACTTGGGCAGCAGGCGGCCAATCAGGGCGTGGCCGCTCTCATGGTAGGCCGTGTTGCGGCGCTCTTCCTCGGGCATGACCATGCTTTTACGCTCAGGGCCCATCAAGATTTTGTCTTTGGCTTTTTCAAAGTCTTGCATCTCCACCACGCGGGCGTTGCGGCGCGCGGCCATCAAGGCAGCTTCGTTGCACAGGTTGGCCAAGTCGGCACCGCTCATGCCGGGGGTGCCGCGCGCGATCACGTTGGGGCTCACGTCCTGGCCGAGCGGTACTTTGCGCATGTGCACACCCAGGATTTGCTCGCGGCCACGAATGTCGGGCAAAGTGACATACACCTGGCGGTCAAAACGACCGGGGCGTAACAGGGCTGCGTCCAAAATGTCAGGGCGGTTGGTGGCAGCGACGACGATCACGCCGACGTTGGTTTCAAAGCCGTCCATCTCCACCAGCATCTGGTTCAAGGTTTGCTCACGCTCGTCATTGCCACCGCCCAAGCCTGCGCCGCGCTGGCGGCCTACGGCATCAATTTCGTCAATAAAAATGATGCAAGGGGCGTTCTTTTTGGCGTTGTCAAACATGTCGCGCACGCGGGAGGCGCCCACGCCAACAAACATCTCTACGAAGTCAGAGCCGCTGATGCTGAAGAACGGTACTTTGGCTTCGCCCGCAATCGACTTGGCCAGCAAGGTTTTACCCGTACCTGGAGGGCCCACCAGCAGCAGACCGCGCGGAATCCGCCCGCCCAGCTTTTGGAACTTGGCCGGGTCTTTCAAAAAGTCCACCACTTCTTTGACTTCTTCTTTGGCTTCGTCGCAACCGGCCACGTCGGCAAAGGTCACGGTATTGGTGTTTTCGTCTAGCAGGCGGGCCTTGGACTTGCCAAAGCTGAACGCCCCGCCCTTGCCGCCGCCCTGCATTTGGCGCATAAAGTACACCCACACGCCAATCAGCAGCAGCATGGGGCCCCAGCTGATGAGGATGGTGGTCAGCAACGAAGCTTCTTCGCGTGCTTTCACGTCAAATTTCACGTTGTTGTTGATCAAATCGCCCACCAAGCCGCGGTCCAGGTAGGTAGCGTTGGTACGCACTTTGGTGTCGTCTTGGCGCAGAGCGGTAATCTCGGTGCCGCCCTGGCCCTCTGCGATCGTCACTTGTTTGATCTGCTTGGAGCGCACCTGGTCCAAAAACTCAGAGTAGCCGACATAGCCCGACGCCGCCGACCCGCCCTTGGTCTCAAACTGTTTAAAAACGGTAAAGAGCACCAGTGCAATGACCAGCCATACCGCCACTTTAGAAAACCATTGGTTATTGTTCAAAACAAACGCTCCACGGGCAGGATGCCCTATGCTGATTCAGATGCGACCCATTTTAGGCTTTTCAAGCCGGCTTTTGAGGGTTTCTGCGGGTAACAAGGTGGTTTAAAGGGCTATTACGGCCGAGTTTCATCATTTTTGCCTGAAATTAAACCGTTACCGACTTCAGCCCCATCCCCACTAAAAACGTCTCCGACGACTTGTCCCGGCTGGACTTGGGCTTAAAGGGTTTGACGACCTTGAAGGTTTGCCGGAACAATTTGACCATCGGCTCATACGCCCCGCCGTGGAACAGCTTGACCACCAACGCCCCTTCGGGTTTGAGCTGGTTTTGGGAAAAATCTACCGCCAGCTCAATCAAAAGCTCGATGCGCGCGGCATCGGTGTCTGCGATGCCCGAGAGGTTGGGGGCAATGTCGCTGACCACAACGTCCACCAGGCGTTGGGGGCCTTTTTCGGCCTCAAGCCCAATGGGTTGGGGCACAAGCTGCTTTACTTTTAATAGCAATGTGTCCAAGGTTACCTGCTCGGTAAAGTCGCCCAGAATAAACTCCACCCCCTCAATCGGCTCCATCGGCAAGATGTCCAGCGCGATGATGGTGCCATTCAGCGCCCCTACGGCAGCGCCCGTGGGCGAGAGGCGGCGGCGCACGTACTGGCTCCAGGCGCCGGGGGTAGAACCTAGATCGACCACCACGTGGCCGGGTTTGATGAGCTTGAAGGTTTCGTCAATTTCCTTGAGCTTGTAGGCGGCGCGCGCCCGAAAGCCGTCAATTTTGGCTTGCTTGACGTAGGGGTCGTTCACGTGGTCGTTCAACCAGGCTTTATTGACTTTTTTGGATTGGGTTTTAGTCTTCATGGGTACTTTGCGGGACAGTCCAAAATGGGTATGGCCCATTTTGCTCTGTCCTCAACTGATTAGCCTCTTCTAGGCTGTTTAAGACGATAATTGTCCCATGACCAGAATAGTACTCTCCATCCAAGACCGAAAAGCCCATCGCGCCGACGCGCACCACCTTGATCCGGTGGTCATGATCGGGGGCGACGGCCTGACGCCAGCTGTTACCAAAGAGGTCGACAACGCCCTCAAATCGCACGGCCTGATCAAAGTGCGGGTGCTGGGCGACGACCGCGAGGCCCGCCTGGGCTTCTATAACACCCTGGCCGACGAGCTCGGCGCAGCGCAGATCAATAGCATTGGCAAGCTGCTGGTGCTGTGGCGGCCCAAGGCAGAAAAAACCAAATCCGTCGACGAAGACCGCATGGCCGGGCCTAAAGAAGTCAAAATCTTGAAGTACAGCAGCCGCGGCGGCCAACGCCCCGAGGTAAAAACCCTGCGCGTCCTGGGCAATGAACGCCTGACCCGCGGCGGCACCGTCAAACGCGCCAAGCCTATGCAAAAGTCTGTGAAGAAGGCTTCTCAGGGCTAACGGCCGGGTACCAAATACCGAAGAATTTTTGAACGCAGAGGGCGCGAAGGTTTCGCAAAGTGCGCAGAAAAGAGGAGAAAAAGAATACAAAGAAGAATGATTTTGTATTTGCATTTAAGTTTTTAAATTTATTTTGAATTTTTCTTTTCTTCTCTTGCGCACTTTGCGAAACCTTCGCGCCCTCTGCGTTCAAAAAGGTATTAAAACCCCCCAGTCAAACTACAAAACATTGAATTACCCCAATCCAGCTATATCTAAAACCCATGATCAACCCACTTTTAGACTTCACCGACCTGCCCCAGTTTGCCGCCATCCAGCCCGCCCACGTAGCCCCGGCTATCGACGCGCTTTTGCTGGACGCCAATGCAGCGCTTGAGCAAGTGACGGCCAAGGCCTACCCCGCAGAGTGGCTGGCCATGAGCCGGGTGCTGGACGTGGTGAACGAAAAGCTGGGCCTGGCCTGGGGTGCGGTAAGCCACCTCAACAGCGTGATGGATACCCCCGAGCTGCGCGCCGCCTACAACGAGGCGCTGCCCAAGATTACCGAGTTTTACACCCGCCTGGGCAGCGACGAGCGCCTGTACGCTAAGTACAAGGCCATGGACGTGGCCACACTGAACACCGAGCAGGCCAAGGCCCACAGCAACGCCATGCGCGGCTTCAAGCTGGGCGGTGCCGACCTGCAAGACGCCGCAAAAGAGCGCTTTACCAAAATTCAGGAGCGGCAAGCCGAGCTGAGCCAAAAATTCAGCGAAAACGCGCTGGACAGCACCGAGGCCTACGCCTACTACGCCACCCTGGATGAGCTGGCGGGCGTACCTGCCGACGTAGTGCACACGGCCCGCGAGGCCGCCAAAGCGCAAGCCGAGAAAGACGGCAAACCTGACGACGCAACGCGCCACAAGCTGAGCCTGAAAATGCCCTGCTACCTGCCTGTGATGCAGTTTGCCACCAGCAGCGCGCTGCGCCAGACGCTGTACAGAGCCAATGCCACCCGTGCCTCCGAATTGTTTGAGGTAGAGGGCATGCTGCGGGCCGAATTTGACAACAGCGCTATTTTGCGCGAGACCATTGCCCTGCGGCACGAAGAAGCATCGCTACTGGGCTATGCCAACTATGCTGAAGTGTCTTTGGTGCCCAAGATGGCCGACTCGCCCGAACAAGTCATGACCTTTTTGCGCGACCTGGCCACGCGCGCCCGGCCCTACGCCGAAAAAGACCTGGCCGACATGCGCCAATTTGCCGCCAAAGAGCTTGCTTTGAGTAACCCGCAAGCCTGGGACTGGCCCTATATCGGCGAAAAACTCAAAGAGGCGCGCTACAGCTTTAGCGAGCAAGAGGTCAAGCAGTACTTCACCGCGCCCAAGGTGTTGGCTGGGCTGTTCAAAATTGTTGAAACCCTGTTTGAAGTCACCATTGTGAAAGACTCCGCCTCGGTGTGGAACAACAAGGTAGAGTTTTACGCCCTGCAACGCCGGGATACGAACGGGGTCAGCAAAACCATCGCCCAGTTTTACCTGGACCAGCCCGCCCGCGCTGGCAAACGCGGTGGCGCGTGGATGGACGACGTGCGTGCCCGCTGGCTGCGCCCCGACACTGGTGCGCTGCAAACCCCCGTGGCGCACTTGGTGTGCAACTTTGCCGATGGCGTGGATGGCAAGCCCCCTTTGCTCACCCACGACGACGTGACCACCCTCTTCCATGAGTTCGGCCACGGCCTGCACCACATGCTGACCCAGGTGAACGAGCGCGACGTGAGCGGCATCAGCGGCGTGGAATGGGACGCCGTAGAGCTGCCCAGCCAGTTTATGGAGAACTTTTGCTGGGAGTGGGATGTACTCAAGCACATGACGTCCCACGTCGACACGGGCGCGCCGCTGCCCAGAGCGTTGTTTGACAAAATGCTGGCTGCCAAAAATTTCCAAAGCGGCCTGCAAACGCTGCGCCAAATCGAATTTTCGTTGTTTGACATGCTGTTGCATAAAAATGGCGGCGAGGCGCTGCACATGCTGCAGCAGGTACGCGACGAGGTGGCCGTCCTGCAGCCGCCCGCCTACAGCCGCACCCCGCATACCTTTAGCCACATCTTCTCGGGGGGCTATGCGGCGGGCTACTACAGCTACAAATGGGCTGAACTGCTGTCGGCAGACGCCTACGCCGCGTTTGAAGAGGTCAGCGTGCAAGAGGCCCCTGCCTCGCCATCCGCTAATATGGCGGCTGGCAAACGCTACCGGCAAGAGATTTTGGAAGTCGGCGGCAGCCGGTCAGCCATGGACAGCTTTAAAGCGTTTAGAGGGCGCGAGCCGAAAATCGACGCTCTATTGCGCCACCAAGGCATGGCTGAGGCCGTTTAGGCACCACTTAACAGTTTGAGGAAGGTAAAGGAAACACCATGAACACTATAAAATCCATAGCTGCTTGTGCCCTATCCGTAATGGCATTGGGCGCTTTTTCTTGCAATGTGCAGGCCCAGCAGTTGTACCGTATCGTCGGCCCGGATGGCAAAGTTACCTTCTCAGACCAGCCCCCTCCTGCGGCGTCTAACGCCAAAGTAACGGCCGGGCGTGGTGGCAAATTTGCCGCCGATGGCCCTACCGGCAACACCACCCTGCCCAGCGAGCTGCGCGCCGTGGCTACCCGTTACCCGGTAACGCTGTACACCAGCAAAGACTGCGGCCCCTGCGGCAATGCGCGCAACATGCTGAGCACCCGCGGTGTGCCGTTCAGCGAAAAAATCATTGAGTCCAACCAGGACATTGAAGCCTTGCAGCGTTTAAGCGGCGAAAACTCGCTGCCCTTTGCCACCATTGGCGGGCAACAGCTTAAAGGCTATTCGGACCAAGAATGGTCGCAATACCTGGACGCAGCGGGTTACCCCAAAACCTCGGTACTGCCCGCCAACTTTCGTAACCCCGCACCCACACCCATGGTAGCCCGCGCCGCCGTCGCGCCCACCCCAGCCCCAGAAGCAGCCCCCGCGGCCCGCGCTGCCGCACCCGCACCTGCACCCTCTAACCCAGCGGGTATCAAGTTCTAATGGCTTAGCTGCCTACAGCTTGGCGCAGCGCCTGTTTGGCATGCGCACCATGGGCTCATCCATCATTTGCGCGCAAGCGCCGCAGGCCTAGTCTATTTAGACTATTGCGCCGGGCAAACTAGTGCGTTATGTTGAACCACTGCCCAGTTCAACGCTGCAGTGGAGACGCCATGACTGATGCCAAGCTCATCCTCGACCATGTCTACGAGCACGAAGTAGCCCGTGCCAACCAAGTCTTTTTAACCCAACCGATCGGCGCTGGCACAGTCATCGACTACACCTGGCAGCAGACGCTAGACCAAGCCCGCCGCATGGCCGCGCACCTGCAAAGCCTGCATTTTGAACCCGGCGCGCGTATCGCCATTTTGTCTAAAAACTGCGCGCACTTCTTCATGGCCGAGCTGGCGATTTGGATGGCTGGGGGTACCACGGTAGCCATCTTTCCTACCGAGACGGCCGCCACCGTAGGCTTTGTGCTGGAGCACAGCGAGGCCAGCCTGCTGTTTGTAGGCAAGCTGGACACCTGGGAGCAGCAGTTGCCGGGCGTACCCGCTGGCCTGCCGAGCATCGCCTTCCCCTTGGCGCCATCTGCAGCGCAGGAGGCCTACGACCACTGGGACACGATCACCCGTTGCACAGCGCCACTGGGCGGCAAACCCCAGCGCCAGCCGCACGATTGGGCCATGCTGGTCTATACCTCCGGCTCCACGGGGCAACCCAAGGGCGTGGTACATAACTTCGATTGCATTAGCAAGGTCATGTCCGGCGTTGTCTCACACGCAAACGACACCTTCGGCAACGATACCAGCATGCGCATGATCTCGTACCTGCCGCTGGCGCACATTTTTGAACGCTGCTTCATAGAGTGTTTGTCGCTCTACGATGGCAGGCAACATGTATTTTTCGCTGAATCACTGGAAACATTTGCGCAAGACCTGCAACGTGCGCGCCCTACATTTTTTATATCCGTGCCGCGCCTGTGGATGAAGTTTCAGCAAGGTGTGTTTGCCAAAATGCCACCC
>JAYUHM010000011.1:0-7363 GCA_043766985.1 Polaromonas sp. | reverse complement strand
ATGGCACTCACCAGAAATTTCAAAGAAACCGTCCTGCAGCGTGTGCAAAGCGACGCTTCATTTGCGCAAGCTCTCCTGGACGAAGCTGCGACCTTGTTCCTCAACGGGGAACCGGAAACTGCTCGCCTGATTTTGCGCGACCTGGTCAACGCCACCATTGGTTTTGAACAGCTTGCAACTTTAACCGCCAAGCACAGTAAAAGCCTACACAGGATGCTGTCGCCCACGGGCAACCCCAGTATGGACAACCTGGCAGCTATTTTCCGTGCAGTGCGCGAGAGGCTTCAAGTCAACCTGTCCGCGCACTCAGTTGCGGCTTGATGACTTGTTTGGCCCGGGGCAGCTTTCGACGACAAAGCGGAATTTCGAAGTTCTGAACACTCCGCCTCAGAGCGGCCATTCGTTCGTCTCTAGGGTGTGCTGGCGCTATGACTGCATGGGTTGCTTCCCGTGTGTGGCCCGCCCACGACCCTGAGGTTCTGGGCGACGCAAAGTGTGGAATTCAAGCAGCCGTCCAATAGAGAACCCCGCAATGGGGGTCGCTGATGTGCGAGTAACGGGCAGTTAGCCTACAAAACGCTCGGTGCGCTAGCAAATAATTTCTAACTCTACAAAGGAAATTGCAATTGCAAAAAATTCGAAATTCGTCTTGGTCTTCGGAGCATTTCTGCTTTCTGAGCCCACTGGCTCCTCCACCTCTGGATACATGGGCGGTGGCATAAGCGGTATAGGCGCGGGTCCGATGGATATGCATGCAATGTGCGAGAAACACAAAGCCATGATGGAGGGTGGTATTTTAGTGCTGCAGGTAAATCAACATACGCGCGATCAGCTCCTGAATTCATAGCAATAAAAGTGCTGTACTTTTGATCTGAATCAATCTGAATCTGGCTCCAGCTGACCATAATTGTTTATGTGGACAGGTAGCCCGTGCTTTGTGAGTTGCCGTACAAACAGCAAAGCTTAAACACGCCAACATCCTGATTTTGCACACTCTCTAATTTAGGCACATCAGACACCCATTGACCGAAAAACTCTTTCTTCAGCTAGCGCTTGTACTGCCCGGCGTGCCGGACGAAAGGGACACGTGTATCGCGCGTTTGACGGATGCACTCCAGGTGCGGGGACTGGAAAAAGTACACGTGGTTCAGCAGGAAGGCAAACCGGTTTTGTGTTTGCACTACGACCCGGCAAAGTTCAATCTCACCCAGGTGCGCAGCATGACGCAAGCCGCTGGGGCGCAGATCAGCGCACGCTATCAGCATGAACTGATGCGTATCGAAGGTATGGACTGTTCGACCTGCGCCACGGTCATAGAACATGCTCTGCAGCGCCAGGTTGGCGTGCTCGAAGCATCGGTGAGTTATGCGGCGGAAAGAATGCGACTGGAATACGACCTGGACAAGGTTTCCCGCAAAGCCATCGTGCAGCGCCTTGAGGCGCTTGGTTACAAAGTCGTTGATGCAAGTCACAAAGCTTCGTGGCATGTCGAATACCGTGAGTTGATGGTGAGTGCGATTGCAGGCGCACTGCTGCTGTCGGGATGGCTTGTCGGCTTTCGTCACGACGCACAATTCGTCTCGGTAGGCTTGCTGGGCGCTTCCATCCTGATCGGCGGCTACTACGCCATGCGCGATGCCTGGCAGAGCATCCGTGAACGTCAATTGGACATTGATGTCCTGATGATCGTGGCCGCGATCGGTGCGGCGGCGCTGGGGCAGTGGGCAGAAGGCGCCCTGCTTCTTGTACTGTTCAGCCTCGGCCACGCGCTGGAACACCTGGCCATGGACCGTGCCCGCCATGCCATCGAGGCGCTGGCTGACCTGGCACCTAAAACCGCGCTGGTCTTGCGAGACGGTGCAGAAATCGAAATTGCGGTTGAAGAACTATTGCGCGGCGACCAGGTTCTGGTCAAGCCAGGGCAGCGCATCCCGGCGGATGGCAAGGTCATCGCAGGCGCTTCGGCAGTCGACCAGGCAGCGATTACCGGCGAATCGATGCCGGTTGACAAAACGGTGGGCGCGCAGGTTTTTGCTGGCACGGTGAACGGCGAGGGTCTGCTCAGCATCGAAGTCACCAAACTGTCCCAAGACAGTTCGCTGGCGCGCATGGTGCAACTGGTGACTGAAGCGCAGACCGAAAAGTCACCCACGCAACGCTTCGTCACGCGGTTCGAGAAAGTATTTGTGCCGCTGGTGCTGCTGGGTGTTGCAGCTCTCATCGTGGTGCCGCCCGTGCTGGGCATGCCATTTGCCGAATCGTTTTACCGTGCCATGGCAGTCCTGGTCGCAGCGTCGCCCTGCGCGCTGGCTATTGCAACGCCGTCAGCCGTGCTGGCTGGGGTGGCGCGAGCCGCGCGCGGCGGCGTGCTCATCAAGGGCGGCGTACACCTGGAAAACCTCCACACCCTGTCAGTCATAGCGTTTGACAAGACTGGCACCATCACCACCGGCAAACCCAGCGTCACGGATGTGATCACCTTGCAGGGGACTGAAGCCGACCTGCTGGCAACCGCTGCCAGCGTGGAAAGCCGTAGTGCGCACCCGCTGGCACAGGCGGTCGTGCAGGCGGCACGTTTGCGCAAGCTGGAATGGCCTGCTGCCAGTGACGTGCAGGCCGTCACGGGTAAAGGCATGCATGCGCTGGTGTCGTCCAGGAAAGTTAGCGTTGGCAACCTGCGTCTGTTCGAGCTGGATGGTGTGCCCGACGCGGTAAATGAGCAGGTGGCGCGACTGGAATCGCTCGGCAAAACGACCATGCTGGTGCGCTCCGATGGTGTCTTTGTAGGCTTTCTGGGGTTGGCCGACACGCCACGGCCTGGCACGCGTGAGGTGTTTACCCGACTGGCCACGCTTGGAGTGGGCCAGACCATCATGCTGACGGGTGACAACGAGCAGGTTGCAAAGGCGGTCGCCGCGTCAGTCGGGATAAGTCATGTGCGGGCGGGTCTGTTGCCCGAAGAAAAGCTCCAGGCCATTGATGAGCTGATGCGCGAACACGGTCACGTGGCCATGGTGGGCGACGGTGTCAATGATGCGCCCGCGATGGCTCGCGCCACCATCGGTATCGCCATGGGCGGTGCCGGGACCGATGTGGCACTGGAAACCGCCGATGTGGCGCTGATGGCCGATGACCTATCACGTCTGCCATTTGCCATTTCCCTCAGCCGCGCCTCGCACACCGTCATCCAGCAAAACCTGTGGGCCGCATTTGGTGTGGTGGCGCTGCTGATTCCGGCAACCCTGTTCGGCTGGGCCAGCATGGGTATTGCTGTGCTGATACATGAAGGGGCGACCGTGCTGGTAGTGCTCAATGCGCTGCGCCTTTTGAGATTTAACGACAAGTTTTAAAACCTGAGGTATTCAAAATGGAAATCGAAGTCATGGAAGTCAAGGTATTGGGAACGGGCTGCAGCAAGTGCAAAAGCACCGCTGCCATGATCGAGCGGGTTGCGCTGGCCACTGGTGTGGACGTAAAAATCGATAAGGTAGAGGACCCTGACGAGATCAAGCGCCTTGGCGTCATGTCAACGCCCGCCGTCATCATCAATGGCGTTCTGGTGCATAGCGGCGGCATTCCGTCACACGAAAAAGTGCAAGAGTGGTTGGAGCGCAAAACCCTGAGCCTGTTGCGCCAGCCAACTAGGCACCTTTTCTTTACCGGCAAGGGCGGGGTTGGCAAAACGTCGCTGTCGACTGCCACTGCCCTGCATCTGGCAGATAAGGGCAAAAAGGTGTTGCTGGTCAGCACCGACGCAGCCTCGAATCTGGATGAAATGCTGGGCATTGAACTGCGCAATATCCCGACACCCGTCCATGGCGCACCCGGCCTGTCGGTTCTTAACATCGACCCTGACACCGCAGCCGAGGCATACCGGCAGCGCGTGCTGGCGCAAATGGGCATAGGCGCCAGCGAAGCTGAACTGGCTAATGTGCGCGAGCAATTGTCGGGCTCATGCACCACCGAGATCGCTTCTTTTGACGAATTCGCCAGCCTGTTGTCTGGCGATGCTGAACATTACGACCACATTGTTTTTGACACCGCGCCGACCGGGCACACCCTGCGCCTGCTGAGCCTGCCCAAGGCGTGGAGCGGTTTTTTGGAGGGCAATGACCGGGGCGCTTCCTGCCTGGGGCCGCACTCGGGGCTGAAGATGCAGGAAGAGCGCTTCAAGGCGGCGCTGGATGCCTTGAGCGACCCCGCCAAAACCACCGTGGTTCTGGTCACACGGCCTGACAAGGGGGCCATTGCCGAGGCTGCACGTACGTCTGAAGAACTGCACACGCTGGGCCTGAACAACCAGCGGCTGGTGGTCAACGGCGAGTTTCACGCCACCGACCGCACAGACGCGGTTGCGGGTGCCATTGAAGCCCTGGGGCAGCAGGCGCTTGACGACATGCCTGAATCTTTGCGCGCCCTGCCGCAAGACCGGGTGCCCCTGCGGGTTTTCGACACGGTGGGCTTGCCTGCCTTGCGTGCGCTGCTCGCAGCAAATGCAGAACCGATCCAACCCGTCAAGCTGGCAAGCGCCGGGCCCGCAATTGACTTGAAAGGGCTTGACGCATTGGCCGACGAACTGGCCGCAACCGGGCATGGCCTGATCATGGTCATGGGCAAGGGAGGTGTCGGCAAAACGACGGTTGCGGCTGCCCTGGCGCTGGGACTCATCCAGCGCGGCAAAACTGTGCACCTGAGCACCACCGACCCGGCAGCGCACTTGGCCGGGACGCTTAATGGTGAAGTGCCGGGCCTGCGCGTGGACCGCATTGACCCCAAAGTCGAGACGCAGCGCTACATTGACAAAATCATGGCGGCCAAATCCTCCGGCCTGGACGCGCAGGAGCAAGCCCTGCTGCTGGAAGACCTGCGCTCGCCGTGTACCGAAGAAGTGGCGGTCTTTCACGCGTTTTCAAAAATTGTCAGCGAAGGGCGTAGCGCGTTTGTGGTACTCGACACCGCACCCACCGGGCATTCGCTGCTGCTGATGGACGCCACAGGCGCCTACCACCGGCAGATGATGCGCGAGTTTGAAGGGCACGGCACTGGCCGCGTCGTCACGCCTTTGATGCGGCTGCAAGATGCTGCGTACACAAAGATTATTCTGGTCACGCTGCCAGAAGTCACGCCCGTGTCGCAAGCCGCTGCATTGCAAGACGACTTGCGCCGCGCCAGTATTGAGCCCTATGCGTGGGTGCTGAACAAAAGCGTGCTGGCAGCCGGAACAGCCGACCCACTGCTGAGTGCACGCTTGGCTGGCGAGCGCAAACAGATGCAGCGCATGTCTGCCGGGCTGGCCAAGCGCTTGTTTATCCTGCCGTGGCTGACACGCCCGCCTGTCGGCTTTGTAGAGTTGTCGAAGCTGGTGGCGACAACCACTGTCAAGGAGTAAGCCGGGTGTCCATGATCGTTTCACCCGCAGAATTTCACATCAGCATTCGCGTTGCCAATCTTGACGAGAGCACTGTGTTCTACAGCCGATTTCTGGACACAGAGCCCAAAGACAGAACACCCCGTTTTTCGACCTTTGTCGTGCCTGCCCTGCATTTGAACCTAGTGCTTTTGGTTAACGACAGCGACAAACCACTCGACACCTACAGCCTGTACCACCTGGGCCTGGGCGTGGCAGACAAAGCTGCGGTTATTGAAAGTTACTTTCGGGCCAAGGCACTGGGCGTGCCCATCGTCAAGCCGCCGCGCACAACCTGGCGCGGCACGCCATTGCATGAGTTGTGGCTGCGCGACCCGACGGGGTATGGCATCGAGGTCTACGCCCGGCTCACCCAGGAAGAGCTGGCCGGGATGCCGGCTGACCAGGAACCAACTTTTCTGGTTACAGGAACCGGGCCGTAAGCGCTCTTCAAAATGTGTGAATTACTCGCCTTGTCAACGTCGCTGCCAGCCCGTCTGACTTTTTCGCTGCACACGCTGGCATTGCGCGGCGGCTTGAGCGGCACCACGCACGATGGTTGGGGCGTAGCGTTTTATCAGGGGGACGACGTGGCGCTGTTCCGTGAACCTGTGGCCGCCGACGGCAGCCCCCTTGTGAGCTATCTCGAAACCCAGGGGCCAACAACAAACCTGGCCATTTCGCACATTCGCCACGCCACACAGGGAACAGTGCAATTTGCCAACACCCAGCCCTTTATTCGCGAACTTGGCGGTCGTACGCACGTTTTCGCCCACAACGGCGACTTGGCAGGTGTCCAGGGGGAATTAGGCCTTGTTACGAATCACCCGGTTGGTCAGACAGATTCGGAACATGCGTTTTGTGCGCTGCTGGGACGCCTACAAAGCCTGTGGGCCGGCGAAGCATTGCCATCACTTGATGAGCGCCTGTCGGTGATCGCGGCTTTCGCCGCAGACTTGCGCATTCTGGGGCCAGCCAACTTTTTATATGCCGATGGCGATGCGCTGTTTGCACACAGCCACAAGCGCCTGCATAAGGGCAGCCAGCATGCTGAGCCGTCTGGACTGTGGACGCTGCAACGGCATTGCGCACCAGTTGACCCGCCGCTTGCCCATGAGGCTGGAGTCGCGATTGCGCAGGAAGAGCGAGTATCGCTCTTCATCGCCAGCGTACCGCTGACCAACGAAGCCTGGCAACCAATGGCTGAGGGTGAACTGGTGGCAGTGCGCCACGGCCAGTTGCTGGCCACATGGAAGTCTGAGGCAGTTATTGGCTCTAAATAAGGTATTACTTTTGCCCTTTATTTTAATAAATATGGGCGTAAGAAGCTATTTAACAAAT
Source organism: Polaromonas sp. (assembly GCA_043766985.1). Lineage (GTDB taxonomy): Bacteria > Pseudomonadota > Gammaproteobacteria > Burkholderiales > Burkholderiaceae_C > JAAFIP01. The sequence goes on along the minus strand of JAYUHM010000011.1, from coordinate 615 downwards.
AGCATAATCAAACTCGCATTAACCCTTGAAAAGTTGGTTTCATCTTGCTTGAGCACCAGCAAGCTCGATAAATCCGTCCCGGGGGACACAGCATTAAATACGGTGCCGTATTTTTGACATTCTCATGCAGCAGCGCCATGAAGGAGAGCAGCCTATCCACACTGACTGCTTGCTAATTACGTTTGAAGCGTCTATTTGCCGGTTAGACCAAAATTTGGCGACCCTTCAGCGGACATTGGCAGACGGCAGCTTATGGCCCAAACCGGTCGTTCGCCCATTTCTGAAATTGCCTAACTTCATGTGGGGCACCTTGCACAAAAAGTCGGCGATCATGCCGCTCGCGGCTTCACTATCGCCGCCGCCCTCTTCGCATTGACCCATGCCACCTCCACATCCGCATCTAACGTCAGCGCCACGCCCATGCGGCGGCGGGCGTTGCTTTCTGGTTTGCCGAACAGGCGGATGTCTGAGTTGGGTACGCGAAGTGCGTCGGCCACGACGTCAAACACGATGCCGTTGGCCGTGACGCCGCAGCATAAGCTACATGGAAGCACAGCCAGATATTCAGCGGTGAGCCTATCAAATTACTACAAGTTTAGGAGCTACTTGCGCCCG
>JAYUHM010000010.1:0-19297 GCA_043766985.1 Polaromonas sp. | reverse complement strand
CCACGCATATTGCAGCCTAAGCCACTTAGCAAATGGGGCAGAGAGAAATTGTCAATTTCTGGTTAATAGAACAGTATTGGCTACGCGGCTGTCCCCCGGCCTTCGGCCTCCTCCTTTATGCCGCTTCGCCGTCCACACCAAGTGCCAGAGCTGCGTAGTGGTTTCGTCAAGGCACGGCGGTGAATCGCCAACCACGTCACTAGAGCAGGCCGACGGTGCTACTTCAGCGTAGCGGCATCAAGGGGGAGTAGTCGGCCATAGGCCGACACGGAGGACAGCCGCGTAGCTGAAGTAGCACCGCCGGCCTGCTCTCGTACCGAGGCGCATAGGCATAGGGCACGCTACTCCGCGAAACAATCTCTCAGGTATCGTCAAGTGTCGCCACATACATTTGCTGCTACATTCCCACCTATGAACGCTAAGAACGACCTCCATGGCAAACACATCGTATTGGGCATCACCGGCGGCATCGCGGCTTATAAGGCGGCGGAGCTGTGTCGGGCGCTGATTAAAGAGGGCGCTACGGTGCAGGTGGTGATGACGGAGGGGGCCGAGCAGTTCATCACGCCGGTCACCATGCAGGCGCTGAGTGGGCGCAGCGTGTACACCAGCCAGTGGGACGCGCGCGAGCCTAACAACATGCCGCACATTAACTTGAGTCGTGAGGCGGATGCGATTGTCATCGCGCCTGCGTCGGCCGACTTTATGGCCAAGCTGTTGCATGGGCGGGCAGATGATTTGCTCAGCCTGATGTGCCTGGCCCGCCCACGCGACGACAGCGTGCAGGGCAGCGCCAAACCCGTGCCTTTGCTGATCGCACCTGCCATGAACCGCGAGATGTGGTCGCACCCGGCTACGCAGCGCAATATGGTGCAACTGGCTGCAGATGGCGCACACCTGTTGGGCGTGGGCAGTGGTTTTCAGGCCTGTGGCGAGACGGGGGATGGCCGTATGCTGGAGCCGTTGGAGTTGCTGGAAGACATCGTTGCGTTTTTTCAACCCAAGGTGTTGGCGGGGCAACAGGTGCTAGTGACGGCAGGGCCGACGTTTGAGGCGATTGACCCGGTGCGGGGGATTACCAATTTGTCCAGCGGCAAGATGGGTTTTGCCATCGCGCGGGCAGCGCGTGAGGCGGGCGCACAGGTGACGCTGGTGGCGGGGCCGGTGGGCTTGCCTACGCCGCGTGGGGTAACGCGTATTGACGTGAAATCTGCACAAAATATGCTGCAAGCCACGGTAGATAGGGCACAAGCTGCTAATATATTTATAGCAACTGCAGCGGTGGCCGACTGGCGGCCTGCTGCGGAGGCAGACCAGAAAATCAAAAAAGACGGCTCGGGAAAAACACCAGTACTAGAGTTTGTAGAGAACCCCGACATTTTGGCCACGGTGGCCCAAAGCGAGCGCGCCAAAAACGGCCAGCTGTTTTGCGTAGGCTTTGCCGCCGAGAGTGAAAACCTGGAGGCGCATGCCAAAGCCAAACGCGAGCGCAAAGGCGTGCCACTGCTGGTGGGCAATATCGGCCCGGCAACCTTTGGCCAAGACGACAACGCGCTGCTGCTGGTGGATGCACAGGGCAGCTATGCGATGGCGCGGGCGTCTAAACTGAGCCTGGCGCGCCAACTGGTGCAAGCGATTGCTCGGCGTATGGCGCGCCACTGAAAAGGACGATGCGATGACAACCCAACGCAGAAAAATCGTGACAGCAAGATAAGTGGAAAGCGGTAGCGGTGCGGCTACGCGCGGCGGTTCAAACCTATCAGGCGCATCCGGGCGCGTTCAAACCGCACATTGTTTATTTTGTCTTGGGGGCATCCATATCGCCCCGGTATTCCACCTTGCCGCGCAGCTTGGCGCGCGGGTGCACGTCCATCACTTCGTCGTAGGCGGCGTCGCCCAGCAGCGTGGCTGAGCCGGTGATCTCCAGGGCTTTGCGGGCTATCACGCTGCCTACTACCTTGCCTTCGATGAAGATGTAGTCGGCCTCTAGGCGGGTGTTTTCCACCACGCCTGTGGCGCCTACGTGGATAGTGCCGCCGGTGTCAAAGCTGATGTTGCCCTTCAGGGTGCCATCGACCTTGATACCCAAGTCACGCGAGGTTTGAAACGAGCCATCAAAGATCGCGCCTTCAGCTATCAGGCTGGAGATGGCGGTTAAGCGGTCGGTGGGTACAAGGCGTGTGACAGACGGAGCAGATTGAATTTTCATGGGGTGGTCTCTTTTAGTTTGAGTTGGGTTTCAAGCTTGAGTGGGTAAAGCAGGGGGGTGTCTTCGGGTGTTGAACCGCTGGGTGCGGACGGGTTGCGCTGTTCCAGCAGTTGGGACTCGATGCGTAGCTGAAGGTCGGGCGCAGTAGCGGCAGGTGCGGCCGGGCTTGAATAAGCCTTGGGGTAGAGCAGAAAAAATGCCGCCACCAGCATGGCCAAAACGGCCAGCACGTAAATGCCATATTTCCAAAGCCACCACAGCACCCAGCGCATTGCCAGGCGCCTGCGGCCAACCCTTTGGTCGCGTTGCCAGCTGGCGTACAAAGCCGCTTCAAGCAAAGCATTGGTGTCGATCACGGGCAGCCCATCTCTGGGCAATCCCTGAAAGCTCAGCTTATGCAAGGGCGACGAGGCTTTGAAGACCATGGTGCGGGGCGCGCAATATCAGTAGCGGTATCGGTATCAGTGCGGCTGCTTGGCTGCCAATGGCCGCTCGCGCTTGGTGGCGGCCTTCTCCAGCGTGGCGTTCAGGTCTGCGCCATTGACTTGCAGGCGCGTGTAGCGCACATGCCCCGACACGCGCGAGGCATCGTGCAAGGCCACCGATCCGCCGCCGGCGTCCAGCAGGCCATCGGTTTGCCCCATGACAGAAATATTGTCGGCCACAATGTCGCCCTTGACGTGGCCGGTCTCGGACACGATGACGGTAATGCTCTGGCCGGGAGACTGCACCAAGTTGCCTTCCACCTTGCCGCCAACGCTGCACAGGCCTATCAGCTGGGCATTGCCCACAAAGCTCACGCCCTCGGCGATCATGCTGCTCTTGTCGTTGTGCTCGCCCGCGGCCAAAGGCATGGGTACCAAAGTTTGCAGCGTGGGCACCTGTTTGGACTCGCCGCTGTACATGGCAGAGCCCACAGGCACCTGCAATGCACCGGGCACGGTTTGCAGCGCTGTGCTGGGGGCGGCGCTGGGGGTTGCGCTTGGGTTGGCCTCAGGCGCAGGGGCTTTGGCATGCTCGGTGGCTACCGTCACGTTGGGGGCACCGGGCTTTACCGGCGCAGCGGGCGAGCCGTGCTGTCCAATGTAAGGGGGTTTGTTGGTGTGGGTCATAAAGTCTCCGCAAGCGGTTGCAGTGGGTTAACTGGTGGAAGTGGATGCCAACTCATGGAGTTCAGGCAACTGGCTGGTTGTTTTAAGGGTTTTAAACGGGCCGTGCAACTGGGCCCCTTCGTACATGCGGATACGGTGCGCCAACAATGTGCCGTCAGACACGCCGGTGCTGGCAATGTAGGCGGTGCCCAGGCACTCCGTCAAGTTGATGGTGGCTGACCGTTCAGCCGAGCCGAGCTGGCCAAAAAGATACAAATCACCCCAAATTTTGATGCGCCCCGACACCTTGGCGCCAGCCCACACGATAAGGCGCCCGCGAACCTCCAGTTCGCCCTCAATGTCGCCTTGCACCAACAGGCCGCCTTTAAAGTGGTTTTTACCAGTCAATAGAGAGCCCAACGCCACCCGGTTTACCACGTTCATGGCAATCGGGTCGATGGTGAGGACGTCTTGGGGTGAGGCCATAAGTGTGCGTTGCTTTGCGATTATTTTATGCCGCTAATGAGCAGAACAGCCGCTGCCAGTGCCAATAAAAGGCCCAGGCCCGCAATCAGCAGGGCATAACGCTCCAGCCACAGCCGCAAGCCCAGGGGCCTGCGCCGCGGGCGCCCCGGGTACGGGTAGGCCCCTTGAATCGTCAACCAGTCGCGCCACACCCGGCTGAGCGCCGTACCACCAGTGCGCATGTGCACATGCAGGCCTTGAATGGAGGAGTCTTCCAGCAACGGCTCCTCACCCAGCGGGATCGACAGTGCCGAGCCAACAATGGTGTGCGTGAAAAACATATCTTCTGGTGACATAGCCCCATTTTACGGGGGGTTACATGTAGAAAACCGCCTCCTGGCCGGGTCTAGGGTTTGACCTTAAACGGGCAGGGGATAATTGGGCTGGAAGAAAGCAAAAAATTATGAAAATTGACGTCAAAATTCTCGACCCCCGCCTTACCGACAACCTGCCCACCTACGCCACCCCCGGCAGCGCTGGCCTGGACCTGCGCGCCTGCCTGGCCGAGCCGCTGACCTTGCAGCCCAACGCCTGGCAACTGGTGCCCACCGGGATGGCCATATTTTTAAATGACCCGGGTTACGCCGCCCTCATCTTGCCGCGCTCGGGCATGGGCCACAAGCACGGTATTGTGCTGGGCAACCTGGTGGGGCTGATCGACAGTGACTACCAAGGCCAGCTGATGGTCAGCGCGTGGAACCGCTCGCCTACGGCCTTCACCATCGAGCCGATGGAGCGCCTTGCGCAGTTGGTCATCGTGCCCGTGGTGCAGGCACAGTTCAATATCGTCAGTGAATTTGTCGCCACGCAGCGCGGCGAAGGTGGCTACGGCTCTACCGGAAAGGCCTGAGCATATGGGCCGTTCACGCAAAAAATCTGGAGTTCCAGCCGCACCCGTGCTCAACGAAGATGGCACGGTCAAAGTCTATCCACCGCCGCCGCGCCTGTATGTCGAGTCGCTCGACCTGGAAGCCCAGGGCATTGCCCACCGGGTGACGGAAGACGAAGACAACGGCAAAGTCGTCTTCATCGAAGGCGCGCTGCCGTATGAGACCGTCAGCGTACAGGTACACCGCAAAAAGGCCACTTTTGAGGCAGGCACTGTCACCGTCATCCACCAAGAATCGTCCCAGCGTGTCACGCCCGGCTGCCCGCATTTTGGCCTGCACCAGGGCGCTTGCGGTGGCTGCAAAATGCAGCACCTGGACGCCGCCGCGCAAGTAGCAGTGAAAGCCCGCGCCCTGGAAGACCAGCTATGGCACTTGGGCAAGGTCAAGCCCGACCTGGTGCTGCGTCCCATCTCCGGGCCTGCCTGGGGCTACCGCTACCGCGCACGGCTGTCGGTGCGCTACGTGATTAAAAAAGGCGAGGTGCTGATAGGCTTTCATGAGCGCAAAAGCCGCTACGTGGCCGACATTAAACAGTGTCCCGTTTTAGTGCCCCATGTCAGCGCCATGCTGCTGCCGCTGCGCGCGCTGATAGAGAGCATGGACGCGCGCGAGACGGTGCCGCAAATTGAGCTAGCCTGTGGCGACACCGTCACCGCGCTGGTACTGCGCCACCTGGAGCCTTTGACTGATGGCGACCTGGCCAAGCTGCGCGCTTTTGCAGTTGAGCAAAATGTGCAGTGGTGGCTGCAGTCCAAGGGCCCCGAGACTGTGAAGCTGCTGGACGAAGGCGGCGAACTGCTCAGCTACGCGCTGCCCGACTTTGGCATCACCATGCCGTTCAAGCCCACCGACTTTACCCAGGTCAACCCGCAGATTAACCGTGTGCTGGTAAGCCGCGCGCTGCGCCTGCTGGAGGTGCAAAAACACGAGCGCGTGATTGACTGGTTTTGCGGCCTGGGTAACTTTACCCTGCCGCTGGCATGCCAAGCGCGCGAGGTATTGGGTATTGAAGGCAGCGACGCCCTGGTGGTGCGCGCCACCGATAATTTGGAGCTAAATAGGGCAACAGCCCAACAGCACATAGCACAAGCTGCTACTACTTTTGTAGCGCGTAACTTGTTTGAGATGACCGGGCCCATGCTGGTGGCCGATGGCATAGCCGACAAATGGCTGGTAGACCCACCGCGTGAAGGCGCCTTCGCATTGGCCAAAGCCTTGGCCGACCTGCACCAACAGCGCCTGGGCAATGCGCCCGAGGTAGAAGAAGGCAAAGCCGCCCCAACGGCCGCCGACCTAGCCACCTGGACACCGCCCAAGCGCATTGTCTACATCAGCTGCAACCCGGCCACCCTGGCGCGCGACGCGGGCCTGCTGGTGCACAAGGCGGGTTACCGCTGTTCGGCGGCGGGCATGGTGAATATGTTTCCGCACACCGCGCATGTGGAGAGCATGGCGGTGTTTGACTTAGTGGCCTAGCTGGGCAGCTTGAAGTCTACCGGCTGCAGCACGCTCATGGCCTCGGGCGTGCCGCCGCGGGTGCCGGGCTTAAAGCGCCAGCGCATCACGGTGTCTATGCCTGCGCGGTCCAGGTGCTCAGAGCCACTGCTTTTGGCCACGGTAGCGCCCGTAGGCCTGCCGTCTGCGCCCACCATCACGCGCAGTAGCACGCGGCCTTCCTCACCCAAACGCTGGCTCATTTTGGGGTAGGGCGCGCGGTATTGGTTGTCGGCGTGTTCTACGTCCGCGGTGGGTAATTGCAAAGCGGGCGCTGGCGTGGGCGCTTTGGCTGCCGGCTGCGCGGCGGCTACCGGCGGCGCTGCTGGCGCTGGGGTGGCGCTGCCCGTGGGTGCATTGGGGGCAGGGCTAGGGTTGCTGGTGGCCAGCGGCAAGGGTGCAGGCGTTGGCGCCTCTGCCACGGGCACAGCAATGGGCGGTGGTGCGGGGCTGGGCACCGGCGCAGTTTTAGGCGGCGTGGCCGCTTTGACGGGTTTGGGCTCTGGCGGCGGGGGTGCTGGCCGGGGCGCGGGCAATGGCGCAGGCAGAAGTTCTGGCGGTTTAACCTCTACAGGCTTGGGCGGCTCCAGCATCCGCGTGACCAGCGCTGGCACCTTGTCCACCAAGTCCATACGCACGTTGTAGGCTTGCACAGCCCACAGCGCCGCGCCGTGCAGCGCCAGTACGCTCGCCGTCACCACAGTAAATCGTTGCCAAGATTGCATAGCCGTAAGTGTAGAGGGATCGGCGGCACGCCAAAACTGATTTAGACTTGTTTAACGGGAGGCAAAAATACAACCATGACCCAAACTGAGCGCATCTACAAAATCAAAAGCATACTGCGCCAGCGCAGGCTGGCGAGCTTTGCGGCACTGCAAAGCTCACTAGAAGTCTCCCGCTCCACCCTCAAACGTGACCTGGATTACATGCGCAACCGCATGAACATACCCATTGAATATGACCGGGTGACCGGGGGTTACTCACTAGACAATTCAGCCCCCAACACAGGGCAATCCCACGAGCTACCTGGGCTTTGGTTCTCCCCCAGCGAAATCCACGCACTGCTCACCATGCAGCACCTGCTAACGGGCCTAGACGCAGGCGGCGTGCTGGCCCCGCATATCGAACCCCTCATGCAACGCCTGAACGCCCTGCTGGGCAGCGCCCATAACGACGCAGCGGAGCTGCGGCGCCGCGTACACATCATTACCCTGGCCCGCAGGCACGTAAAGCCCGACCATTTTCAAACCGTGGGCAACGCCTTGCTGGGGCGCAAGCGCTTGGGCCTGACCTACACCGCGCGCCACAACGGCCAAAGCACCCAGCGCGAAGTGTCGCCCCAGCGCCTGGTGCATTACCGCGAAAACTGGTACGTAGATGCCTGGTGCCACCTGCGCGGCGGCCTGCGCAACTTTGCATTAGACGCCATCACCCAAGCCCAGGTGCTACCCACCGCCGCCCAAGAGCTAGACCCCACCGCCCTGCAAGCCGCCTTTGACAGCAGCTACGGCATATTCTCCGGCGGCCCCGTCACCTGGGCCACCCTGCGTTTTAGCCCCGAGCGCGCCCGCTGGGTAGCCCAAGAGCAGTGGCACCCCGACCAACGCGGCAGCGCCCAGCCCTGCGGCAGCTACCACCTGCAAATCCCCTACACCGACCACCGCGAACTCATCATGGACATCCTGAAACACGGCGCCCACTGCGAAGTGCTGGAGCCCCAAAGCCTGCGCAGCGCGGTGATGGAAGAGGTGAAAAAGATGGGGGAGAAATATTTTTGAAAATATTTTTGGCAAAAGTGTGGGTGGTTCATCGGGTGGGCCTTTGGGTCGTTAATCTCAACGTATATCAAAAGATATCAAGGCGAAAAAATAGTGTCAGCACCATTAGATGATTCGGCTACCAGCCCGTTTATAGCGTGGGGAAAGCTTTCGCGCGACCCGTCGGGGCAACTGACAGGGATGCATTCCTTGCTAGACCACATGACGGATGTTGCCGCATGCTTCTTGGCGCTGGCTGAATGTGATGGAGTGCGCCGTTCGTTGGAGCGTACCGCCTGCCGTGACCTTGACAGTGCCGACCTTCAGCGACTCGCTGTGCTGGTCTTTCTCCATGACATTGGCAAAGCTAACGCTGGCTTTCAGTCAAGGGGATGGAAATCACCTGATCAGCCTCCTGGGTATTGGCCCACATCACCGTTTGGGCATGGCCCGGAAGGCTGGGAGCTTGTCGCTGCTCGGGTGCCAAATGCCGAGCAGTATGCGGCCGGCGTGCCTATTGCAGAAATAGTCGAGTGGGGTAACGAAGCCGTGTGTGAGTTATTGCAAGCCAGCATCAGCCACCACGGTCGTCCCCTTGGCGAAACCCCGGCGGCACAAACGGCCAGCATCTGGAAACCCGTTCTAGATAAAAGTGGGGCAGTGCTGTACGACCCTACGGTAACCATCACCAGCATGGGTGATCGCCTGCAAAAAAGTTACCCCCTTGCCTTCACCGCATGCCATCGACCTTTGCCCGACCATCCAGCCTTTGTGCATCTGTTTGCCGGTCTGGTTCAATTGGCCGACTGGCTGGGGTCTGACACTCGCGAGGGTTTTTTCCCCTACACAGCGCCCGGTGAAGACAGGACTAAGTCCGCCCCAGCGCGTGCTAGCTACGCGGTACGCGCCATTGGTCTAGATGTGCGACTCTGGCGCACAGCTTTGTGCAGCCAACCGCCAATCTTTAATACTGCATTTAACGTGACTTTGGCACGTCCTATCCAACTGGCTGCTGCCGACTTGTCTTTGGGCAACATCGTGGTGCTAGAGGCCGAAACTGGTAGCGGTAAAACCGAGGCTGCGCTATGGCGGTTTGCCCAGTTGTTTCAAGCAGGCAAGGTCGATAGCTTGTACTTTGCACTGCCTACCCGCACCGCCGCAACGCAACTGCACAAAAGGGTTCTTGAGTTCGTCACCCGCCTATGGCCACTCGATGCGCCTGTGGTCGTGCGGGCTTTGCCGGGCTATGAAGCGGCGGACGATCAGATCAAAATTAGCCTGCCTGATTTCAAAGTGCTGTGGCCAGACCATCCCGCTGACGCAGTGGCGCACCAACGCTGGGTGGCCGAAAATCCCAAACGATTTTTGGCCGCCACCATCGCGGTCGGCACTATCGACCAGGCCTTGCTTGGTGCGCTCAAAGTGCGCCACGCCCACATGCGGCATGCCTTGCTAGCCCGCAGCATGCTGGTGGTAGACGAGGTTCATGCGTCAGATGCCTACATGACGGTGCTGTTGGAGAAGTTACTTCAAGCACACACCAAGGCCGGCGGGCAAGCCATGTTGCTTTCAGCCACGCTGGGTGCTACGGCGCGAGTACGCTATCTCAATATTGGGCATACAAAGAAGTTTATTCAGCCCTCGTTGGACGATGCGTACGCTGCGCCCTATCCATCAATCAGCTCCCGCAATGCGTCGGGTGTTCATCTGCAACAAGTTGCAGGCAACCCGCACCACAAATCGGTGCGTTGGCAAACAATGGATGCGATGGATGACCCAGTTCGCATTGCCACGCTTGCAGCGCAGGCTGCGCTGCAAGGTGCGCGCGTGCTGGTGGTGCGTAATACTGTACCCGCAGCCGTTGCAACACTGAAAGCTCTGGAGCAACTGGCAATGGCGCAAGGCGGCGAATGGCTATTCAAAGCCAACGGGGTCAGCACCGTCCACCATAGTCGATACAGTAGGCAAGACCGCCCATTGTTAGACAAGGCGGTGGAAACCCAGCTTGGCAAACAGCGCCACGATTTCAAGGGCCGCGTCATCGTCGGCACGCAAACGCTGGAGCAAAGCTTGGACATTGATGCCGACCTGCTCATCACCGACCTATGCCCTATGGACGTGCTGCTACAGCGCATTGGTCGGCTGCACCGCCATGCACGGCCCGATGAAGCAAGACCCCAGAGCTTTCGCCAGCCGCGCGCGTGGGTGCTGACACCTGCGGGCAATGACCTTACCCCGCTTCTCAAGCGCACCCGCAACGGTTTGGGGCGTTTTCATCAAGGCGGTGGTGTCTATCCCGACTTGCGCATGGTTGAGGCCACGAAGCGTTTGATTGAAGCGCTGCCTAGTCGCCAGATACCTCAAGACAATCGCTTTTTAGTTGAACACGCTACACACCCGGATGCGCTGCAAGCGATCGAGAACGAGCTGGGTCTTCCATGGCAAGAGCACGGTCAAAAGATCGAAGGCGAGATTGGCGCAATGCGCAGCATCGGAAATCTTCACACCCTGCCTTATGAGGATGCATTCGGCGATGTCATATTTCCTGAGGGTGATCAGAAAATTGCCACCCGTCTGGGCGCTACAGATCGATTGCTCACGTTCGATCCACCATTGCCTGGTCCGTTCAAGCAGGATGTGAAGCAATTGGCGCTACGCCATCACCAATTGCCAGAGGGTGTAAGCCCTGATGCGGTGCCGACCGCCATTGCCGTGTTACCCGATCACGCAGGTTTTGAGTTCACTTTAGGAGTGGCGCGTTTTCGTTACCACCGCTTTGGACTGGAGCGCCTGAAGGCCAATGAAACAACAAAGCAAACACAAGGAGAAACTACATGACGATTGCCCCAGAGTTGCAGTTTTCATTGCTCACAGAGCCGCTCATTCGCTACCGCCGCGCAAGCGATGGCAGCACCGTATTTGCTAGTTTGCCGCAGTTGTTTGTAGCTCTGGCTACTGACGAGGTGCGCGACTACCCCGCCTTGCGCCCACACCAGCGCCACCCGTGGCATGCATTTTTGGTGCAATTAGCCGCCATAGCCCTGCACAAGGCGGAGCGGACGATTGCTTTTGATACCGTGGATGAATGGCGCGATGCTTTGCTTGCGCTCACGCCCGATCACCCCGATGGTGCTGCTTGGTGTCTGGTGTCGCCACCAGATCGGCCAGCACTGTTACAAGCCCCCGTTCTTGTTGAGCAAGTCAAAGATTGGGAAGTTAGCGGAGCGGCCGACATGCTTGACATGCTAATAACTTCAAAAAATCATGATCTGAAGCAAGGGCGCATTCGCGGGGGGCTGGCAGACGATTGGTTGTTTTCGCTGCTGAGTCTTCAAACGCAAGAAGGATTTGGGGGGCGCGATAACTTCGGTATTACACGGATGGCCGGAAGTTTTGGATCCCGAACAGCGGTCGGAGCGGTGCCAGTTGGAGGCGCCGGAAGGAGATGGCAGTGCGATGTTTTGGTCATGCTCAATCAGCGAGACCGAATAGCAGAGAATTATTCCTATCAAGATGTGGGCGGTATCGCGCTGGTATGGCTGATCCCTTGGGACGGTACGCCAGATGCCCAAATTTCTATGAAACGACTGGATCCCTTGTTTATTGAAATTTGCCGTCAAGTTCGCCTAGCGACAAATTCGGGAACAAGAGTAATCTTTGCCAGCACAAAATCCTCGAAAGCACCGCGCATAAATAGCGGTGATCGGCAAGGCGTGACGGGCGATATTTGGACCTCTGTCAACGAATTGGCAAAACCGTTTGGCGTTGCGTTGAAGATTAGAGCCAGAGGCTTTGACTACAAATTGTCCTCAAGTCTTCTGTTCGGAATCGAGTATGGCAGTGGCGAACGCGCGTGTTTTTATTCACCGACATCAGCATTGAAACTGAATGGTTCATCGCCGGGACAATTATTTAGTGCCGTCCTATGCGGCGTTTCACGCGGTGGGCCTACTGGGAATAAAAGCGTCACGCAGGGTTATCACGAACGACATATACCCATATCCGCCAGAGTCAGGTCGCTTTTGCTCCAAAAGAATGGGGACGACTTGGCAAACGCGGCAAGATGGCACATTCACAAGGTCACAGCATTCCGAAGCGCTGTTTGGTCGTCGGTAGCGTTACTGCTCGTGAATGGCATTCCTCCTGGTCGGCCTTACGAAAAAGTTGTTTCCGACCGTGCAGATTTTTTTGCCAGTCAATTTGAAGCGCAGGAAGATACGCGATTTTTCCTCGACCTAACAGAAGATGTAGAGGCCGAAGATCGCGATGCATTCCGCGCAGATTGGCAAGTTGGGCTGAAGTGGCGAGCATTTCGTACTCTTGAAAGTGCTTTCGATCAAGGTCCCCGAAGCGGGTCGCGTCGCTATCGCGCACGATCTGCCGCGCTTGATTTATTCAAATTTCGTGCCGGGCAGGAGATCACGGCACCACAATCTGGTTTGATTGGAATAAAAAAATGAATGTGATGCCAAACAGTCAAGTATCTGTAATTGGGGATCCGACTTTGTTAGAAGGGGTACCGGTGTCAGACGACGCTCCCAGCCAACGCAATCACTTCAGCCTTCTGGCCGCGCATATTCGGCACGCCAGCTCTGGCCACCGTGCTGCGCTGGCCCGCCTCCAACCGGATGCGCTACAGCCGCACCAGTTGGCAGCGCTGGCGCGCGCGCTGCTGGCTGCGGGCCTGTCCCCCGAACACTGGCACGCTGACACGTGGCCGCGATGGGCTTTGATAGCCCACGGCATGGCTTTGGCCGGGCATGACGGTAAACAAAAGCTTGGTAGGCAGCTGGCCAAGGCTGGGGTATCTGAATCCCGCGTGACCAAACTGCTTACCGCTCGGGGTGATGCTTTTACACAGCTTTTGCCGCGTGTGCTGCGTCTTTTAGCCAGTAAAGGCGTGGCACCCAATTGGCGTGAGTTGGGTGAGCTTGTGCTGATACAAAGTAGCACCCAGCGCCATCACCAAGATAAGGCCGAGGAGATACGTCTTCAAATTGCAGGGCCCTATTTTTCAGCACTCGCTCGTGCCGAATCTAACGCATAGCAAACCACCATTCCATTTACTAATCAAGGAACTTTTATGAATCTGCCTCGTTTTATCCAAATCCACACTCTGCACAACTACCCTGGCGCGCTGCTCAACCGCGATGACGCGGGGCTGGCCAAGCGGCTGCCCTATGGTGATGCCATCCGCACACGTATTTCGTCGCAGTGCCTGAAGCGCCACTGGCGCACGGCAGACGACCACTTCGCTCTGGCTAATCTGGGCGTGCCCATGGCAGTGAGGTCTAGGGTAACGCTGGATTTGATCCGAAAAAACCTGATTAAGGCGGGCCTGACAGAGGCGTTGGCGCAAGCGGCTGGCGAAGGCCTGCGTGACGCGGGCTTACTGGACAAGGGCGGCAAAGAGTCAAAAGGCAAAGAAGCGCTTGAAACAGGGCAAGCAGTGTTGATGGGCTACGCAGAGATTGACTATCTCGTTAAACGCTGTGCTGAATTAGCAATAGATGCCACTGATGAAAAGCTCTTTAAGGTAGCCATTGCCAAGTTTTTGAAAGACGAGAAGAAAAACATTGAGGCTGTGAAGCACGGAAGCGGGCTGGAGTCGGCCTTATTCGGTCGCATGGTCACCTCTGACGTGCTGGCCAGCCGCGATGCAGCCGTGTACGTGGCGCATGCCTTTACGGTGCATGAGGCACAAGTGGAGAACGATTACTTTACTGTCGTTGATGACCTGCTGCGCGAAGCGGGTGAACAAGGCTCCGCCGGTATTTTTGATACCGAACTTGCCTCAGGTCTGTATTACGGTTATGTCGTGGTCGATGTGCCGCAGCTGATTGCCAACTTGGAAGGCGAAAATGCCAAAGACTGGGCCACCTTGCCTGCCGAGAAGCGAGAGTTGGCTGGCCGCGTGGTGCAGCACTTGTTGCACCTGATCGCCACCGTAAGCCCCGGCGCGAAGCGCGGCTCGACCGCACCGTTTGAGTGGGCCAAGTTTTTGCTGGTGGAGGCCGGTGACTGGCAGCCGCGCAGCTTGGCTGGCGCATTTCAAAATGCATTGCCGTTGACCCAACCTGCCATACGTGAAGCCGCTGTGCAAATGCTGTCAAGTGAAATTGACAAATTAGACAAGGCTTATGGGGCAACACTGGACCGCCGATTTTTAGCGCTAGATGAGGTGGCTGTGCCGAACGCACAACGCTTGTCTTTGAACGACTTGGCGACCTGGGTGCAAGCGTACATCACGCAAGGCGCGGTGCCAGCGCAGGCGGCTTGACATGGCGCGCCATTTGCTAATACGGTTGTCTTCGCCACTCATTGCGTTTGGTGGTGAAACTATCGACAACTTTGGGGTGATTCGCGACTTCCCAGCACTTTCGATGGTGACGGGGTTGATTGCCAATGCCTTGGGTTGGGATCGGGGTGAAGATGCGCTTCACAACCGCCTCCAAGAGCGGTTGCGGTTGGGGGCACGACTGGAAGTACCGGGCTCACGATTAACCGACTTTCAAACAGCGCAACTGGGGGCTAACGACAAAGCCTGGACGACGTGGGGCACTATAGAAGAGCGTCGTGGTGGGGCTGCTTCATACGACAGCCCACATTTGCGTTACCGCGACTACCACGCCGACCTGACGGCTTTGCTTGCGCTGCGGCTAGAACCTGTTGATGAGTTGCCCACCTTGGACGAAGTAGCGCAAGCGTTGGACAGACCCCAGCGCCCCCTGTTTATCGGGCGCAAGCCCTGCTTGCCTGTTGGGCGGTTGGTGGCTGGTTGGGTTGATGCTGATACGGTGTTGCAGGCGCTACAGCTAGCGCCACTTGCCGACGGCGCACGCAGCCTGCGTGCCCAGTGGCCCGATGGCGAAGGGCAACTGGCTGGAGACCGCGTGCTAGATGTGTGTGACGAACGCAATTGGACTAGCGGCGTACATGGCGGCTGGCGGCCAGTGCGCGAAGGCTTAATTAAGTTTACAGAGGGTACGACATGAGTACGGAGGCACTTTACTTGCTGCACACGCGGCCAGATCCGCAGCGCTTGGCAGCCTGGGCGGCACGCCACCGGCTGCTGGACGCGCAGGGCGACCTGGGCTATGCACTGCATGCGCTTTTGCATGCAGCATTTGGCGAGCATGCGCCACAGCCATTTCGGTACCTTGATGTTGAGCAAGGGTTGCTGGCGTATACGCGGTTAAGCGCCAATGACTTGGCGCAGTGCGCAGCATTGGCTGATGCGGATGTGGCCGCTGCGCTGGGGCTGGGGCAAACGTTGCACCACGCGGGCATGAGCGCACGGCCTTTCCCCACGCAGTGGGCTGCGGGGCATGTGCTTGGGTTTGAAGTGCGCGTGCGCCCGATAGTGCGTGAGGGTAAAACAGGCCGCGAGCGCGATGCATTTTTAGCTGCTGTGGACAAGGGGGGCGACACCACGCTAGACCGCAGTGAGGTCTATGTGCAGTGGCTGCGCGATCTGTTGCTGCGCCAAGGTGGTGTAGAGCTGTTGGATGCCAACGTTACCCGCTATCAGCTACTGGGCGTAACGCGCAAAACGCAACGCGGCAGCGCTGACGATACGCGGCGCAGCCAGATCGTTAGTGGGCCGGATGCTGTATTGGTAGGGCAGCTGCGCGTAACCGATTCGCATGCCTTTGCCCAGCTTCTGGCTGGCGGCATTGGCAGGCATCGGGCCTTTGGCTTCGGGCTGCTTTTGCTGCGCACGGCACGTGCTTGATGTGAGCACAAGCTAAAAATGCTTAAAGGACGTTTGGGGTTAGAGACAGCCCGCTTCCCGCATGCAGACCGTCATGGCCTGTTGTGGTTGGAGCGTGGCGAGTTGTGTGTGATAGATGGGTGCCTGCACTTTATGCGCGGCAACAACTCACTAACGCCACAAATTGACCAGATTCCGCATCAATCAGTGTCGATGATTTTGCTGGGCCCGGGCAGCAGCGTAACGCATGACGCCTTGCGCTTGCTGGCCCGTCATGGCACGCTGATGGCGGCGGTAGGTGCCGATGGTGTGCGCTCATACACGGCCCTGCCTTTGCTGCCAGACCGCTCTGATGTAGCCAGGCGGCAGGCAGAACTGTGGGGCAACCCGCGCCGCCGCATTAGCGTGGCGCGGCATATGTATGCCTTGCGTCTGGGCGAAATACTGCCCCATCGGGATTTAGACACGCTGCGTGGCATAGAGGGTTCGCGCGTTAAGGTGATGTATCGGCTGATGGCCGATAAACATGAAATTGAATGGAACGGCCGCCACTATGACCGCGCCAACCCCATGGCAGCCGACATTCCCAACCAGGCATTGAATCACGCCGCGACAGCAGTGCAAGCCGCTGCAGCCATAGCGGTACAGTCGCTGGCGGCGTTACCGCCACTGGGTTTTATCCATGAGGATTCTGGACAGTCTTTTGTGTTGGACATTGCGGACTTGTTTCGTGAAGCAGTCACGTTGCAAATTGCGTTTACTGCTTCAAAGCAGATCGACAAAGGTGCGCAGGAACCGGTTGACCGGCTGGTACGCCGCGAAGCTGCGCAGGTGTTTCGAAAGCAGCAAGTTATTCCGTCGATGATCGACAAGATAAAGCAAGTGCTACGCATGGAGGAGATCAATGGCGCTAGTGATGATAGTGACGCGTGATGTAGCGGACCGCTTTCATGGCTTTTTGGCATCGGTGATGTTAGAAGTGGCACCCAATGTGTTTGTTGCGCCACGAATGAACAAAGGTGTGCGCGAGCGAACATGGGACATTGTTGCTGACTGGCATGGGCAGGAGCCCAGAGGTAGCTTGGTGATGGTGTGGCGCGATTTGAATGAAACAGGCGGCATTGGTCTCGCCCACCTAGGCACGCCATCGCGCGAGCTGGTGGAGATGGATGGAATGTGGCTAACCCGTCGTAGTAGGCCTGGAAATGTTCTTTAAAATACTAGATGGATTTCATGTTTTATTCTTACGCATCAATAAGTTGTATGTGAGAGTTTCCCCCGCGTGAGCGGGGATAGGCCCGTTGCAATGCCTGAGCCGTGCAGTATGCTGGTGTTTCCCCCGCGTGAGCGGGGATAGGCCCTCACGTGCCACGCGCTCACCTTCGGCCTGAACGTTTCCCCCGCGTGAGCGGGGATAGGCCCCAAGGGTTAGCCCTTAGATACATCAAAGACGCGTTTCCCCCGCGTGAGCGGGGATAGGCCCCAGGGGGAAGCCCAATTACATCCGTAAGATTGGTTTCCCCCGCGTGAGCGGGGATAGGCCCCCAGGCTGGTGTGAGTGGTATGGTGAAGATGAGTTTCCCCCGCGTGAGCGGGGATAGGCCCGTATTGGGCGTTGATAATTTTGGCCCAATAACGTTTCCCCCGCGTGAGCGGGGATAGGCCCCCTTGCTGTCACTACAGCATCGCAGAGCTTCAGTTTCCCCCGCGTGAGCGGGGATAGGCCGCAAAAGCAAGCATATACCGCACTTATGGCAAAGTTTCCCCCGCGTGAGCGGGGATAGGCCCGTAGGGGGTAGCCTATTTGCCTTTGCTCGTGTGTTTCCCCCGCGTGAGCGGGGATAGGCCCTACAGCAATGATGCACGCAATGATCACTAAGCGTTTCCCCCGCGTGAGCGGGGATAGGCCCCACTACCAAAGGGGCCGCAATGACTGATGCAAGTTTCCCCCGCGTGAGCGGGGATAGGCCCTAGGCCCAACGGCTGATTTGATTGCCGAATTAGTTTCCCCCGCGTGAGCGGGGATAGGCCCGATGCAGGGCCAATTGCGGGGTGATTGCGTTGGTTTCCCCCGCGTGAGCGGGGATAGGCCCTGAAAGCCGCTGCACAAGCTGTAATTGCGCAAGTTTCCCCCGCGTGAGCGGGGATAGGCCCTTTGCACCGGAGGTTTTAATTTTGGTGTCCCGGTTTCCCCCGCGTGAGCGGGGATAGGCCCCCTGAAGACGGCGGGCGTATTCCTGAGACTGGGTTTCCCCCGCGTGAGCGGGGATAGGCCCGAAAAATGCTCATAAAAGAAAAGCATGCAAAAGTTTCCCCCGCGTGAGCGGGGATAGGCCGACTCGTGCCCTGATCACACCGGCACCAAAATGGTTTCCCCCGCGTGAGCGGGGATAGGCCCCTTGGCAGACTGAGCTATGAGCACGCGCTAGAGTTTCCCCCGCGTGAGCGGGGATAGGCCCTTAGTTTGCTCTGCTAGGCGTAAATCAATTTCGTTTCCCCCGCGTGAGCGGGGATAGGCCCTAGTGCGTATTTTGGTCTCATAGCAATATCTCGTTTCCCCCGCGTGAGCGGGGATAGGCCCCTCCTCATTGCGCAAATCAATCAAGGCGCCGAGTTTCCCCCGCGTGAGCGGGGATAGGCCCTTGTCTTATGGATCATGCTCATCATCCCTGGCGTTTCCCCCGCGTGAGCGGGGATAGGCCCTCTTTTTGCGCCTTTACAAAAGCTGCTGATATGTTTCCCCCGCGTGAGCGGGGATAGGCCCCACTCGCAATCCAAGTTCTTCGGGATGCTTTTGTTTCCCCCGCGTGAGCGGGGATAGGCCCCTCTGAGTATTGACCGTGACGCGCTATGTCTAGTTTCCCCCGCGTGAGCGGGGATAGGCCCAAAGGAGAATTTTTAGAAATTCGCTCATCCAAGTTTCCCCCGCGTGAGCGGGGATAGGCCCCTGGCTACAAACACAAGCTCATGGGTCAGCCCGTTTCCCCCGCGTGAGCGGGGATAGGCCCGCGTCCAGGTCAATCTCACCTGACTCGGGGTCGTTTCCCCCGCGTGAGCGGGGATAGGCCCCTGTCACGCGCAGACCTGTCATGCGCAAATTTGTTTCCCCCGCGTGAGCGGGGATAGGCCCCCGCCGTGATCTGGCCTATCGCGGAGCGGTACGTTTCCCCCGCGTGAGCGGGGATAGGCCCCTATGCGCGGCGATATTCTTTAATGTCCGCTTGTTTCCCCCGCGTGAGCGGGGATAGGCCCGCAACGGTAT
This sequence comes from Polaromonas sp., assembly GCA_043766985.1. Lineage (GTDB taxonomy): Bacteria > Pseudomonadota > Gammaproteobacteria > Burkholderiales > Burkholderiaceae_C > JAAFIP01. The sequence continues at coordinate 355 of JAYUHM010000010.1, read as the reverse complement.
ATCTGTCGCAGGTTATGCCGCCGTTTCCCCCGCGTGAGCGGGGATAGGCCCATGGCCGGGGGTCTATTCGTAATGGACGACAAGTTTCCCCCGCGTGAGCGGGGATAGGCCCCCGTTAGGGCCACATTTGGATGAACGAATTTCGTTTCCCCCGCGTGAGCGGGGATAGGCCCATGCCTATGGCTCAAAGGGTTGCCCCTACTCAGTTTCCCCCGCGTGAGCGGGGATAGGCCCTGCTCTGTGTCTATTAGTGTGTTCGTCATCATGTTTCCCCCGCGTGAGCGGGGATAGGCCCATACCAAGGGCCAGGGGTGTGTGTTGTAGTCAGTTTCCCCCGCGTGAGCGGGGATAGGCC
>JAYUHM010000009.1:0-42944 GCA_043766985.1 Polaromonas sp. | reverse complement strand
CAAGGAGAAATACTATGCCTCGCGTTAAACGTGGTGTTACGGCCCGTGCCCGTCACAAAAAAGTTCTAGCCCTCGCTAAAGGTTTCCGCGGTCGCCGTGGCAACGTCTTCCGTATCGCCAAAGAAGCGGTCATGAAGGCGGGCCAATACGCCTACCGTGACCGCCGCACCAAAAAGCGTGTGTTCCGCCAGTTGTGGATTGCGCGTATCAACGCTGCAGCCCGTACCTGTGGCCTGACCTACAGCCAGTTCGCCAACGGTATCCGCAAAGCCGGTATCGAAATCGACCGCAAAGTGTTGTCTGACATGGCTATCCATGACATGCCAGCATTTACCGCCGTGGTTAACCAGGTGAAAGCCAAGCTAGCTACGTTGGCTGCTTAATCCACGCTGCAAGTTACTACGGTTTTCGTAGCAGCTTGTGCTATCAAATAAAGGGCTAGCGCTTGAAAAAGCACTAGCCCTTTTTCGCTTTAGCGGCCTGGTCGCGATTTGCTTTATATTTGATCTCATTTCAGCAGCCTCGACAGGGGCTGAACCCTTAGCGTAGTTAATTCCACAGCACTCCCATGAGCGATTTAGATACCATCGTATCCAGTGCCCAAGCCGCCTTTGCGGCTGCCAGCACCCCTGCCGATTTAGAAAACGCCAAGGCACTGTTTTTAGGCAAAGCAGGCAAGCTGACCGAGCTGATGAAGGGCATGGCCGCTCTGAGCGTGGACGAGAAGAAAACACGCGGCGCCGCCATTAACGTCACCAAGCAGGCGGTAGAAGCCGCTTTGACGGCCCGCCGCGCCGCCTTGGCTGACGCAGAGTTGCAAACCCAGCTGAAAGCCGAGGCGCTAGACGTGACCTTGCCGGGCCGCCAACGCGGGCAGGGCGGTTTGCACCCGATTGCCCTGGCCTGGGAGCGGGTCGAGAGCATCTTCAACAGCATGGGCTTTGATGTCGCCGATGGCCCCGAGATAGAGAACGACTGGTTTAACTTTACCTCGCTCAATAACCCGCCCAACCACCCCGCCCGCTCGATGCAAGACACGTTCTACGTCGACATGAACGACGAGCAAGGCCAGCCCTACTGCCTGCGCACCCACACCAGCCCCATGCAAATTCGCTATGCCGTTGCCCATGCTAAAAAGCATGCGGCAGCCAACGGCGGCGTGATGCCTGAAATACGGGTGATTGCGCCGGGCCGCACCTACCGTGTAGACAGCGACGCAACCCACTCACCGATGTTTCACCAGTTTGAAGGCCTGTGGATTGGCGAAAACGTCAACTTCAAAGACCTCAAGATTACCTTTCTCAATTTTTGCAAAGCCTTCTTTGAAACCGACGATTTAACGCTGCGCTTTCGGCCTAGCTATTTTCCGTTCACCGAGCCGAGTGCCGAGATCGATATCGCCTTCAGCTCCGGCCCCTTGGCTGGCCGCTGGCTGGAAGTGGCAGGCTCTGGCCAAGTGCACCCCACGGTGGTTCGCAATATGGGGCTTGACCCGGAAAAGTACATTGGCTTCGCTTTTGGCTCAGGCATCGACCGATTGGCGATGCTGCGCTACGGCGTGAACGATTTGCGATTGTTCTTTGAGAACGATGTGCGCTTTTTATCGCAATTCCAGTAAACAGCCGAATACAGAATACCGAAGAATTTTTGAACGCGGAGGGCGCGAAGGTTTCGCAGAGAGCGCAGAAAAGAAAATACCAAAAAAATACCAAAATTAAGAAAATTGGATACTGTTTTTTTCTTTATTTTTGAATTCATTTTGTATTTTCTTTTTGTCTTCTTCTGCTCTCTTTGCGAAACCTTCGCGCCCTCTGCGTTCAAAAAATGACCCCGAATTTTGACCCCGTATTCCAACCCCGAATTAAATAAGTAAACCACCATGCAATTCCCTGAAAGTTGGTTAAGAGAGTTCTGTAACCCACCCCTGTCCACCCAGCAGTTGGCGGATGCGCTGACGATGGCGGGCTTGGAAGTGGAAGACTCGGCATCTGCTGCGCCGCCATTTACCGGCGTGGTGGTGGGCGAGATCAAAGAATGTGCACAGCACCCCGATGCTGACCGTTTGCGGGTGTGTCAGGTGGATGCCGGAACTGGCACATTGCTCAACATCGTCTGCGGCGCGCCCAACGCCCGCGTGGGTATTCGTATCCCTGTCGCCACCGTGGGCGCGTTGCTGCCACCGGGTGCGGACGGCAAGCCGTTTGCTATCAAGCTGGGCAAGCTGCGCGGCGTCGAGAGCCAAGGCATGTTGTGCTCGGCCAAAGAGCTGGGTATTGACGAAGATGCCAGCGGCTTGCTAGAGCTGGCTTTGGATGCACCGATTGGCACGAACCTGCGTGAGCATTTGAAGCTGGACGACACGCTGTTCACCCTCAAACTCACGCCCAACCTGGGGCATTGCCTGAGCGTGTTTGGCGTGGCGCGTGAGGTGTCGGCCATTACTGGGACACCGTTAAATGTGACCAGCTTTCCTGCCGTGCCTGCTACGCACAGCGACAAACTGGCCGTCAAAATATCCGCCCCCGATCTGTGTGGGCGCTTTTCGGGCCGCATCGTCAAGGGCGTGAATACCCAAGCCAAAACGCCGCAGTGGATGGTGGACCGCTTGGCACGTTGCGGGCAGCGTAGCGTGACGGCACTCGTGGACATTTCCAACTACGTGATGTTCGAATACGGCCGTCCGTCGCACATCTTCGATCTGGACAAAATCCATGGGGGGTTGGATGTGCGCTGGGGCAAGGCGGGTGAAAGCCTGAAGCTGCTGAACGGCAACACCATCACCATCGACGACAAAGTCGGCGTGATTGCTGATAACCAAGCCATCGAATCCCTGGCGGGCATCATGGGCGGCGACAGTACGTCGGTGACGGACGACACCAAGAACATTTATATCGAAGCCGCCTTCTGGTGGCCCGAAGCCGTGGCAGGGCGTTCGCGCCGCTTCAACTTCAGTACCGACGCGGGCCACCGCTTTGAGCGTGGGGTAGACCCTAGCCAGACGGTGGAGCATATTGAACGCATCACGCAACTGGTGCTTGACATCTGCGGTGGCGAAGCCGGACCGATAGACGACCAACAGTCGAATATGCCCGTGCGCAAGCCCGTGCAATTGCGCGTGGCGCGGGCCTGCAAGGTTATTGGCATGCCGGTGACGGCTGCGCAGTGCCTGGATGCCTTCAAGCGCCTGGGCCTGCCCGCTGCCGAGGCAAAGTCTGGCAACGCAGCGCAGGGCAATAGCCATAGCGCACCTTACGATGCGGTGATCACCGTCACGCCGCCCGCTTACCGCTTTGACATCACCATCGAAGAAGATTTGATCGAAGAAGTGGTGCGCCTGATTGGTTTTAACAACCTGCCCACCACCGCACCGATAGCGCCGGTCGAGCCACAAGCGCGCTCTGAGACGCAGCGTGGCCGCTTTGCCGTGCGCCGCGCCCTGGCTGGCCTGGGCTACCAAGAAACTATTAACTTCAGCTTTGTCGAAGAGCGCTGGGAAACCGAACTGGCGGGTAATGCCAACCCGATCAAGCTGCTGAACCCGATTGCCAGCCAGCTCAGCGTCATGCGTTCGTCGCTGTTGGGTAGTTTGCTGCAAATTTTGAAGCACAACCTAGACCGCAAGGCCGACCGCGTGCGCATCTTTGAGCTGGGCCGCGTGTTCATGCGCGATGCCACGGTCAAGACCAGTGACACGCAAGTGGCAGGCATTCAGCAGCCACTGCGTATTGCAGGCCTGGCCTTTGGCGGCGCCGTGCAGCGCCAGTGGAGTGCCAAAGACACTGCCGCAGATTTCTTTGACCTCAAAGGCGATGTGGAAAGCCTGCTCGCCCCGCTACAGGCCAGTTTCGTTGCCGCTGAACACCCCGCGATGCACCCTGGCCGCTGCGCTAAAGTAATGTTAGGTAACCAAGAGATAGGCGTCATTGGCGAGCTTCACCCGCGGTGGAAGCAGGGCTACGAGCTGCCGCAAGCGCCCGTTTTGTTTGAGCTGGACCTGGCCGCTGTGATGCAGCGCGACTTGCCCGCCGCCAAACCCATCCCTAAGTTCCAGGACGTAGAGCGCGACATCGCCGTCATCGTGCGCGAGAGTGTGGGCCACGCCGCGCTAATGGCCGCCATCCACACCGCGCCCACCCAGGGTTTGCTGCAAGATGCGCTGCTGTTTGATGTGTACCGCCCCAAAGACAATACCGTAGGCATGGAGCAGGGCGAAAAAAGCCTGGCCGTGCGCTTGACCTTGGCCAGTCTTGAAGCCACACTGACCGAAGAACAAATTGAGGCCGCCGTGGCTGCCGTGCTCAAGCAATTGCAGGCAGACGTGGGGGCGCGTTTGCGTGCCTGATGCGCTCAAAACCACGCATTTATATGTAGAATAGGCGCTCAGCCCAATAAATAATAGCACAGGCTGCTACAAAAAATGGAGCATAAGAATGGAATTTACCGTTGAAAGCCTGGAAACCCCGGCCCTCACCAAAGCGCAGTTGGCCGACTTGTTGTTTGAGCAAATTGGCCTGAACAAGCGCGAGTCGAAAGACATGATCGACGCGTTTTTTGAGCTGATCGCCGGTAGCGTGGTGGAGGGCACCGACGTGAAAATCTCCAGCTTTGGCAACTTTCAAATCCGCACCAAAGCGCCGCGCCCGGGGCGCAACCCGCGCACGGGCGAGGCTATCCCTATCGATGCGCGCCGCGTGGTGACATTTCACGCCAGCCATAAGCTCAAAGAGCAAATTCAGGGCTGAGCAAGCGGCATGAAAGCCGCCCAACCGGTGCAAGCCATTTCCCGGGGCTGCGGCCATTTGCCTCAATTTAGTGCATCGACGTAAGAGCATGTTACAAAGTATGCTCTAAATATCTGAGCGCACAATTACAACAAATTCAAAGAGTTAGCGCGCATTGTCAAAGTAGTTTGCATCATGGGCCAAATCGGAGTAAATTTCGAGGTCTTGCTTGTAGAACGTTGATTTCAATGGAGAAATCCCTCCCATCTATCCCGGTTAAGCGCTATTTTACCATTGGTGAAGTGAGCGAGCTTTGTGACGTCAAACCGCACGTGCTACGCTATTGGGAGCAGGAGTTTACACAGCTCAAACCCATGAAGCGGCGCGGTAACCGGCGTTACTACCAACACCACGAGGTGCTGATGATCCGCCGCATTCGCGACCTGCTGTACGACCAAGGTTTTACCATCAGCGGTGCGCGCAACAAGCTGCACGACCTGGTGCAAACCGAGCGCGACCGCCGCAAAGCCGGTGAGGTGATGCTGGACGGCATCGACGTGATTGAGGGTACGGATTCTGAGTTTCCGCTGGATATGGGCGATAGCGATTTTCAAGACAGCGTTGCCGACATTGAACCCGACGCCATCCACGTGCCGCTCTTGCAACTGCGCCGCGAGTTGTTCGAAATTCGCGAGCTATTGGCCGTACCAGGCTAATAGAGCGCACCGTATCAAGCTATAATTTGGGGCTTCGGTGTGTGGCGCAGCCTGGTAGCGCACTTGCATGGGGTGCAAGGGGTCGAAGGTTCGAATCCTTTCACACCGACCAGACAAATATGGGTTGGTAGCTTAACGGCTACCAACCCATTTTTTTGTCTGAACCGTGGGCAGTTCACCGCACGCACTTGCAACCAGCCCGGCCGCGTGAGCGCGCATGGGTATTTACCCGAGTGCCATGGCAGCATAAATTCTCAGTACGGCACACTTGTTGTGTGGCTCTTGCAAAGCCGCTATGCCACAATGTTTCTTGCTATGCGGCTGCTGTCTATGCTCATGTCTGCGTTACGGGTCGGTGTTTTCATTACCGGCTTTTTTGCGCTGCTACCGGCTCTGGTTCAGGCCGGTTCGTTGACGCGCGAGAAGTTACAACTGCAAATGGGCGAGTCTTTGACGGTGGGTGAGCAGTTCACTGCGCTACCGGTATGGCCAGTGTTTCACCGCAACATGACTGCGCCCGGCAGCATGAAGCTGTATGCCTATGTGTTTGAAACCATCGACATCGAACCCGTGGCAGGTTACGGCGGTAAACCCATTAACATTTTGGTGGTGATGAACCCGGCAGGCAAGTTTATGGACGTGCGCCTGCTGTCCCATAACGAGCCGATTTTTCAGGCACCCGCGGCCAATGCCTTGCTGGCGGGGTTTGCCGAGCAGTATGTAGACTTGACGATGCACCACAGCATCCAGGTGCTGGGCTACAAAGCGCAGCGGGTGTTTGATGACCAAAAAGCGACTTTGCACGGGGTGTCGGCTGGCACCGTGTCGGTTACTGCGATGGACCGCGCCATCATGGAGGCGGCGGCGCAGGTGGCCTATGCCAAGCTGGACGATCCCAAGGCCAAGCGCGATGCCACCCAGACGCGCGGCCCGGACGACAAATTTGAGCGCATGGGCTGGAACCAGCTGGTGGCCGCCAAGCTAGTGCAACCGATATCCTGGACCAACAAACAAGTTGAGCAGCGCTTTGCGGGCACCCCTTTTGCGGGCAAAGACGCGGAGGGCATGATTCGCCCAACCGGTGCCGCGGTGGACATGTGGGTGAGCCTGGTGGGCTTACCCCAGGTTGGGCGCAATCTGCTGGACGCCGCGGGCTGGCGCGAGGTGCGGGCTTTGCGCGAGAACGGGGTGCAGGTTTTGGCAGTGATGGACAGCAGCCGCTATCCAGTCGTCGCAAGCCGCGAGATGCCACCTGGCAGGGCCACACGCTTGGTAGCGCAGCAAGGCAGCCAACGCTTTGATTTGAAGGAGCTGCCTTACGCCCACGGGGTGCGCATGAGCGGACAATTCTCTGGTGTAGGCGCCAGCGCGGTGTTGCGTCTGTTTGCCACGCAACCCCAAGCCGGGCTTGATTTGGCCAAACCTGTCACCCTGGATTTGCATCTGTCCAGAGGCCCCGGCGAAGCAGACCAACCGCGCACCGAGGTGCTGTGGCAGCACAACCTGCTCATCCCCAATATTGCCAATTGGCAACCGGTGCGCGAGACCCCCGCGTGGCTGCGCGTATGGGAGCAGCGCAAGGTCGATCTGGCCATCCTGGTGCTGGGGCTGGTGATTTTGTCGGTGGCTTTGGCGTACCAAAAGTGGCTCTCCGCCTCGCAGCGACGGCTGACCACTTATCGTACGGTCTACCTGGTGTTTACGCTGGTGTTCATAGGTTGGGCGGCGCAAGGCCAACTGACGATTGTCAACCTCACCTCGCTGGCCAGCGCTTTGCTGGAGGGCCGTAGCGGGGAGTTTTTGCTGTCAGACCCAATGGCCATTGTGCTGTGGGCCTTTGTCGGTATTAGCTTGCTGGTGTGGGGGCGCGGCACGTTTTGCGGTTGGTTGTGTCCGTTTGGGGCGTTTCAGGAGCTGCTGAGCATGCTGGCCAAGGCCCTGCGCTTGAAGCCGCAGCAATTTCACCGCAAGGTAGATGCGGCACTGAAGAATTTCAAATACGTGGTGCTGGCGGCGATTGCGGCGGCAGTACTTATGGGTGGCCCTTGGGCTGACAAGATCGTGGAGATTGAGCCCTTCAAAACCTCGATCAGTATGGGCTTTCAGCGCGACTGGCCCTATGTGGCTTGGGCTGTTGCGTGTCTGGCCTTAAGCTTGTTGGTGTTTCGCGGCTATTGCCGCTACATCTGTCCGCTGGGCGCCGCGTTGGCTGTGATGGGCAAGATACGCTTTTTGCAATGGATTCCCAGGCGCGCCGAATGTGGCACACCGTGCCAAACTTGCCGTCATGGCTGTGGCTACCAGGCTATCACCGTGGTGGGCATGGTCGACTACGACGAGTGTTTCCAATGCCTGGACTGTGTGGCCGATTACCAGGACGATCAACGCTGCCTGCCGCTGATCCGCGAGCGCAAGGCGTCGGTGACAGTGCCGCCCAGGGTGATCCCGATTCAGGCAGTGAGTTCCCATGGCTGATCTTGCCTTTGGCTTTGCACCACCCACCCGGCGGGATTGCTTGCGGGTGTCCATGGGTTTGTGCGCTGGGCTCGTGCTGCCTGGTGCGAGCGCCAAAGCACCGGCACTGCAATGGCGGGAGCGGGTGATGGTGGGCCTGGGCACTACGCTGTCGCTGAGGGCAGGGCATGCGGATGGCGGCAGGGCCGATGCTGCGCTGGACAAGGCAGTAGCCGCGATTCGACATGTCGAGCAGCAAATGAGCCTGTTCATCCCTGACAGTGCTTTGTGCCTTTTGAACCGGGACGGTGTATTGCACCATCCACACCCCGATCTGGTGAAGGTGTTTGCGCTGGCGCAGCGTGTTTCCCAGAATAGCCAAGGCGCGTTTGACGTGACAGTGCAACCGCTGTGGGCCACTTGGCAAAAAGCCAAGCAGGCAGGCCGTCTGCCCACTGCCCAAGAGGTTCGGGACGCAGTTGCGCGGGTGGATTGGCGGCGATTGGAGGTCACGCCGCAGCGCATCGGTTTTACTCAACCTCATGGGGCCGCGACGCTCAATGGTATTGCGCAAGGGTTTGCCAGCGACTTGGCCCAGGCGGCACTTCGGTCGCATGGTGTAGAGCACGCTTTGATCGACACGGGGGAGTGGTCGGCGTTGGGCGTCAGTCCTACCGGGGAGCCATGGGCTTTAGGCATAGCCGATCCGCGTCGTCCCGATACGCTGATCGCCAAAATGGCGATGGCCGGCGGTGCCGTGGCCACGTCCAGCGATGCGTATTACCGCTTTGGTAGCGACGACAAGCATCACCACATTTTCAATCCCCATACCGGTTACTCGCCGCGTGAGCTTGCATCGGTCACGGTCGTTGCCAGCAGTTGCGCGCTGGCAGACGCGTTGACCAAAGTAATGTTTATGGCCAGCGCAGCGCGGGCGATGGAACTGGCCAAGCGTTGGAAAGTGGACGTGCTGGCGGTAGACAAGTCAGGAAGGTGGCAAGCCACCGATGCACTTCAGGCGAGACTGCTAGCCTGAAGATTTTTGCGTCGCAACCGTTCCAATGAGCGTTTGGAGCGATTTTGAATTGCTACACAATTAGTAGCTGCTAGCGCTTTACACTAAAGGGCTTAGGGCTTATTATCATATCAACATGTGGTTTGACTGGCGTTTTATGGCGTTTTAGTCAGGCCCAGCCGCTCCACATTGCGCCGCTCGGCCAGATACGCCTCTTTCAACGCGTTGCTGTAGTCTTTGGAGTCCAGGTAATTGGGCTCCTGCTCGTATTTGGCCAGCTCGGCCACATGCTGCGCATCAAACAATGCCAGCTTGAATGCGTCGTGCAGGGTCTGGACGACTTGCGGCTCCATTCCACGGGGGCCAACCAGCCCATAGGGTGACATGGCGGTGATGCCGTAACCCAGCTCTTTGAGCGTGGGGACTTGCGCCCAGCGGCTAGACCTGCGCTCGCCAAAGGTCGCCAGGAGGCGCAGTTTGCCAGACTCCACATACGGTACAAAGCCATTGGAGTTCACACCCGCCATCAACTGGCCAGAGGCTACCGCCAGCATTTGCTCAGCCGTGCCTTTGTAGGGCACGTGGATGTAGGTTAAAGACCGTTGACCAAAGAGTTCGTCGAGCACGACGTGGGGCGTGGTACCCAGACCATTGGTGGAGATGCTTAACTCGCCTGGCTTGGCTGCTGCATACTTCAATAAGTCATTAAAAGACTTGAATGGGCTGTTGGCGGGCACCACTACACCAAACGTCACGCCGCTGATTTGAATGATGGGCGTGGTGTCGCGGATTGGGTCCCAGCTAACTTTTTGCACATGCGGCGCGCGCAGCGCGGGGTGCGGCAGTTGCGCCAAGGTGTAGCCGTCTGGGGCGGCTTGCTGAATAACCGGCATCGCCAGTGTGCCGCCCGCGCCGGGCCGGTTTTCAATCACAATGCGCTGGCCAAGAGTTCTGCCTGCCAACTCGGCCAAGAGGCGCAGCGTCACGTCCGTAGCGCCGCCTGCTGACCACGGCACGATCATGGTGATGGGGCGCGTGGGGAAGGGCGCTTGCGCGGCACCGAGCAATGGTACACAGCTGCCTGCCATGGCTGCCACGATATGCCGCCGCGTCATGCGAGGGCCGGGTAAGAGACCTAAAGACATCGGTGTTGTGGCTGCGCTCATGCTGGCCCCCCACGTTTGGCCAGTTGGCCAAACCCGCGTTGCGGGTCATAGCCTCAGCAGGCCAAGCCAAAACATACGGCAAAAGTGCCCAGTACCACCCAGGGCGCGATGCCGGGGTCTTTGCCGTAAATGGCAAAGCGCATCCACTCCACTGCATGGGTGAAAGGGTTCCAGCGCGCGATTTGATAGACCCAGTTGGCACCGGATTCTTCCAGTTTCCAAAGGGGGTATAGGGCCGTCGACATGAAGTACATAGGAAAGATGACGAAATTCATCGTACCCGCAAAGTTCTCCAGCTGTTTGATGTGGACACTCATCAACAGGCCCAGCGCGCCCAGCATCAGCGCGGCTGACGCGCTGGCCAACACAATATGCGGCGTCTGTGCGCTTAGCCACGGCAGACTGGTGCCCAGCAGCGTCGCCACGATTACAAAAGCCAAAGCCTGCAACAGCGACAGCACAGTGGTGGCCAATAGCTTGCAGGCCAACACCCACCAGCGCGGCAAGGGCGCCGTCAGCAGCAGGCGCATCAAGCCCATCTCACGGTCATACACCATGGCCAAGGACGACTGCATGCCGTTGAAGAGTAGCACCATGCCCATCAAGCCAGGCACGATATACACATCATAGGAAATATAGGTCTCATTCGGCTCCACGATCGCCACGCCAAAGACGCTACGAAAGCCCGCTGCAAACACGGCCAACCAGAGCAGCGGGCGCACCAGCGCAGAGGCCAAGCGGCCATACTGGCGCGAGAACTTGAACAGCTCGCGCAAGACGATAGCCCTGAGCGCTAGCATCAAATGGGAGATTCGCGGGGGGCTGGTCACGGTGTGGGTCTCAAGGTTCAAGATTTTGGCTGACAGAGTTTTTCGGGCTCGTCTGCGCCTAGGGTGTCCAGTGTGTTGCGGGGGTGCATGACGCCCTCCAGCGGCATGGTGGCCAGCACGCCCTGGCCATCGGACAGCAATAGGGGCTGGCGCAACTGCCGGTCCCAGGGCCGGAACTGCATGGCAATCCCCTTGGAGCCATCCAGGTTGGCTTGCAGCAAGGCTTTGCCCACGGCAGCCGGGTCAACTTTGGTTTGCGCCGCAGCCACGGCTATCAGCGCTTTGCCCGCCATCCAGCCGGCCCAATCGTGGCTGGTCATGGCGCGTTTGGCCGCTTTGGCAAAGCGGCGCGACACTTGGGGGGCACCAAAGCGCTCGTACTGCGCGTTCCAAGCCAGGGCCACCAGGCCTGCGTCTCCCACGACCGGTCGCGCTAGGGCCGTGTTGTAGGGCAAACTGCGGGCAAACTCGCCGTCACTGTCGATAACCCAGACCGCGTCGTAAGCCAGATTGGCGGTGAGTAAGGTGACGTTCGCCAGCGACCGCTCCCGCGGGTCAGTAGACAGTTTGAAGGGCTTGCTGGCCACCAGCTTGAGCCCATAGCGCTTGATCGTGGCCAAGGCCACAGCGCTGCGTTGCCCATCCTCACTGGAGGGGCCGCTTAGCAGCAAAACCTGTGTCCACTTGCGTGCCAGTAGGGCCTGCCCGATAGCATCCGAGCGCATACGTTCGCTGGGCAGCAAGTGGTAAAGGTTTGCCGCGCAGTCGCGCTCGCGCAAACGGTCATCACTGGCACCGACATTGAGCACCGGCAGCTTCACCGCCCCTGCCACGGCGACGACCCAATCGGCTGGCAGGTTGACCAACAGCGCGGATGCGCCGCTTTTCTCCGCCTTTTGCGCGGCGCTGCGGGCCTGCGCCATGTCTGCCACGGCGTCGGTCTTCAGCACAATGCGGGCCTTGGCCGATTCGAGTTCAAACTGCGCTTCGTCCAGCGCCACCATGACGCCGTCAGCGGCCAAGCCTGCGGGGTGGCCCAGGTAGGCGCGCTCCAGCCTGGTGCGGTCGAGTTGGGGACTATTGGCCTGTTCAATCAACGTCACCTGCCAGTCTGCCGCCTGCGCCGCGAGTGGGAGCAGGCCCAGGCACCCGAGTGCGGTGACGCAGGCTGCCTTGGCCCACCATCGGGTGATCGTGCGACTGGGCGACATGGCTTTTATTAATCCACCACCAGCACGGCGTAGGGCACTCGCCCTACCGGTACCGTCTTGAGGGCCTTGCCTGCAACTACGTCAATGACCGTCATGTCATCGGACAAACCATTGGCCACATACAGCAGGGTTTCCTCCTTGTTCAGCGCCACGTTCCAGGCCCGCTTGCCAGCCAAAATCTGTTGCGTCACCTCGCGCTTGGCCACGTCGATAAAAGCCACATGGTTGACCCGGCCCATACCCACAAACGCCCGCTTGCCATCGCGGCTCATGGTGATGCCAACGGGCGTGATGTCGGTATCGCGCGCGCCCTTGACTACAAACTTCACGGTACCAATCACCTTCAGTTCTTTGGTGGAAATAATGCTGACGCTGGCCTCCAGTTCGTTGGTGACCCACAACTCGTTGCCATCCGGGGTCAGCGCCATGCGCCGGGGTCGCTTGCCCACCTGAATGTTTTTGACAATTTTGCGCGTAGCCGTGTCGATGACATGCACCATGCTGGCAACCTCCGATGTCACGTACACCGTCTTGCCATCCAGAGAGACCTTCACGCCTTCTGGCTCTTTACCTATCTTGATTTCACCCACAATCTTTTTGCTGGCCATATCCACAATGGTCAGCTCCCCTTCATCCTCATTAGACACATAGAGTGTCTTGCCATCGGGAGACAAATCAAACGCTTCAGGGTCATCGCCCAAGGGGATACGCCCGACGGACTTGCGCGTAGCAAGGTCAATCACGTCGGCGGCGTTGTCCCCCCCACACGCCACCAAAACTTGCTTGCGGTCTGGCATCAACTGCATATGCCTTGGACGTTTGCAGGTAGCGATGGTGCCTTGTACCGTCAAGTCTTTCAAACTGATCACGGTCAGCGCGTTGTCTTTTTCACTGGACACCAGCGCAATGGACTGGGCCCACGCTGCGCAGGAAAGCGACAGGGACACGAACAAGGCAATGATCTGCGTACTATTTTTCATTGGGCTGAACTCTAGACAAAGGGATGGAAGGGCAACTATGCTGCGACGGGGACGCCACTGGTGCGGGCAATAAACCCCGCCTCCAGTGTGGCATGCCCCAGCGATTGCGTGACTTGGGAGGGGCTTCCCTCAGCGATCAACTTGCCTTGGTGCAACAGCAAAACATGGGAGGCCTCTACGGTTTCTTCCACCCAGTGCGTGGCCCACAGCACGCAGGTGCCGCGCTCTTGCACGTCCCGCTGCACGGCGCTGACCATGTCTTTGCGTGATTTGGGGTCCAGGCCCACGGTCGCTTCGTCCATCAACAGCAGACCCGGGCGGTGCAACAGTGCGCGCACCAGTTCCACCTTGCGCCGGGTTCCGCCGGACAGCTCGCGCGCTGGCCGGTCCAAATCGGCAGTCAGGCCCATGGCTGCGCAATCGCCGGCCACGCGCGTAAGCGCCACTGCACGGTTCAAGCCGTGTAGATCGGCATGGAATCTCAAATTACGCCGCACGGAAAGATCCAGGTCAAGTGCCTGCTGCTGAAAGACCACGCCAATGCGGGCCAGTGCCTGAGCAGGCGCTTGCTGTAGTGCGATGCCGTCGATGGTGATCTCGCCCTGGTCGGGCACAAATAAGCCGGTCAACAACTGAAACAGTGTAGATTTTCCTGCGCCATTGGGTCCTAGCAGTGCACAAAACTGGCGCGGGCCAAGTTCAAAACTGACATCTTGCAATGCTGATCGCCCACCGTAACGTTTGTGCAGGTTTTTGACGGACAACATATGTTGGGAAAAGGCCTTGTGTCAGGAAATAGGGGCACCACCGGCACCGGGGGCAGATACAGCTGAATTTTTTTTGCGTCTACCTAGACCTACTTTTGGATAGTTTCAAGAAAACTCAAAAGTTGCTGAATTTCAGGCTCTTTCAATATGTCTTTCCATGGTGGCATGCCTGCATCCGAGCGACCGTTCTTGATAGTGGTGGTGGCAGTTTCGAGCCATTTGGCGTCATAGCGCATCTTCAAACGCCGCACATCACGCTCACGGATGGGGCTGGCACCGTCTGAACCATGGCAATGCGAACACTGGTCGTTAAAACGCACGCGCCCTAATTGAGCGTCGGCGCTAAGGGTAGGCGCCTGCTCAGCAGCGGCTTGCGCAGCAACGCCCGCAGTCGTTGCTTTGGCAGCGGGTGTGCCTGCTTTAACTTTCAGCTTGGCTTTAGGCGCTGCTTTGGTGTCTGATTCATTGGTAGTTTTCACCATCCACTGGGCCGGAACCGTCACAGCTTGATCCCGAGTGGCCACGGTTTGCACTTTAGCGGGAGCACTGGCTGCAGTAACCAGGTCAAGTTTGACCGCAGCCGCCTTGGGAAAGCCATACTTGGCCGCCAAATCGGCAATCTGCGGCTTGAGGGCCAGCAAGGCGGCATCGATGTCTTTCAACAGCTCTGCTTTGTCACGTTGTATCGCGACAGATACTTGACCCGTCAGGTCTGGGCCAGTAAGCGGGGTGACTTTCCAGCGGCTGGCATGCTGCTTTAAGTTATCAAAGCCTGCAACAGGGCCCCATAAAAATCCGGCATCGATATCGCCCTTGGCCAATGCGGCAAAAATCTCTTCCGACGTCTTGAAGGTGGAGAAGGGTAGATCGGTGCGCTGCGACAATAAAATATGAGGATTGGTTTGGAATTGAACCGCCAAGCGTTTGCCTTTGAGGTCATCCAAGCCCGTGAAGTTAAAGTTGGGAGCACTCACCAAGGCGTAGCCTACATCCAAAAATGCGGCAGTTTTTTGCAGGCCACGGGCCTTGTAGTCAGCGTCTGTGGGCAACGCGAAGACGGCGTCACATTCTTTAGCCGTGTTGCGCAAAGCCCGCCGCTGATAAAAGGTTAGCCACCATGCGTATTGCACCGGCGCTGCGTTCAGGCGCTGTGCCACCAATTCGGCCAGGTCGATGTAGATGCCGCGCTCGGGGCCTTCGGATTTGCTGAAAGGCAAGTTATCGGGATCAGCACACACACGCAGTGGTTCTGCTGCGATGGCGAAGCTTGCAGGTACCGCAACTGCTGCGGCGACAAGCGCACCAGACAGGGCACGGGCAATACGTTTTGTCGAGAAAAATCTGCAAAGCATCATGTCAAAAATTCTCATCTACAAATTAAAAACCCGTGGATAGGGTCCGCGGGTTTGTTGCTAAAGCGCAGTACCCATATGCCAATGCATGCGGGTACTGCGCTGTCTTCTCTCAGTTCAATGTAAACACATACAGCGTGCCGCCTTCAGGGCTGGCCGCCACCATCTTCTCGCCAAGAGCGCCGAAGAAGGCTGGGATCGACTGCGTGCGTCCAGACACCACGGCAACATACTGCTTGCCATCCAGCGTGTAGGTCATCGGTGCTGCGGAAATGCCCGAGCCGGTATTGAACTTCCACAGCTCTTTACCTGTTTTGGCATCCAGGGCCTTGAACCAGCCTTTGATGTCACCGTGGAACAGCAGGTTGCCGCCAGTGCTCATCATGCCGCCGGTAAATGGCAGGTCTTCCTTGTTGAACCAGACCTGCTGTTGTTTGACAGGATCCCAGGCTTTCACGCCGCCCATATGACCACCAGGGCCTACTTTGCCCAAGTCAAAGTTCACGCCGAGGTAGAAAGCGCCGCGCTTGTAGTCAGTCTGGATACCTTCCAGATCCATGCACAGGTTCATCGTAGGAATGTAGACCAAACCGGTCTGGGCACTGTAGCTGATAGGCATCCAGTTTTTACCGCCAATCAGGTTAGGGCAAATATCGGTGGCCTTGCGTTTCATGCCGGGACGCTTGGCATTGCCGGCGGTCTCAATCGGTGTTCCGGTCTTCATGTCGACACCCGTAGCCCAGTTCACACCTTCGATAAACTGCTTGGCAGAAATCAGTTTGCCATTGGCGCGGTCAATCACATAAAAGAAACCGTTGCGGTTGGCCTGCATGATGACAGGAACTTTTTTGCCATCGACTGGGTAGTCTGCAAACACCAGCTCGTTGACGCCATCGTAGTCCCACGCATCATGCGGCGTGAATTGGTAGTGCCAGGTGATCTTGCCGGTATCGGCGTTCATGGCCAGCACCGATGCGGAGTACAGGTTGCTGAACTTGCCAATGTCAGAGCTGTCGTTGCCGCGAACTGCGGCCGACCATGGTGCAGGGTTGCTGGTGCCGTAGTAAACCAGGTTCAGCTTGGGGTCGTAGGAGCCAATGTGCCAAGCCACTGCACCGCCCAATTTGCCAGAGTCACCTTTCCAGGTGTCGCCGCCAGGCTCACCAGGCTGCGGTACGGTTTGGGTACGCCAGACTTCTTTGCCCGTGGCCTAGTCCAGCGCCACGATGGCGCCGCGTACGCCGTATTCACCACCACCAAACCCAGTGATGACCAGGTTTTTAACCAAGGTAGGCGGTGAGGTAATGACGGCGCCTTGGGTGTAGTCGACTACCTGGGTCTTCCACAGTTCTTTGCCCGTTTTTGCATCCAGCGCTACCACGTGCGCATCTAACCGACCGACAAAAATACGGCCATCTGCATGGGCAACGCCACGGTTATTGACGTCGCAGCAAGCGTATTGTTCGATACCCTTCGGAATATCTGGCTGGTAAGTCCACTTCACTTGGCCGGTTTTCGCGTTGACTGCGTAGGTGTTTTTGGGGCCAAATGAGGAGGTGACAAACAGCGTGTCGCCCACCAAGATCGGCGTAGACTCTTGCGAGCGGTTAGTGCCCAGCTGCAAGGCCCACTCTACTTTGAGTTTGTTGACGTTGCCCGCATTAATCTGCGTAGAAGTACTGTAGCGAGTGTTGCCAGAGTCGCCGCCATACGACGGCCAGTTCTGCGCGCTGGCTACGGACGCCATACCAAGTGTTAGACCCAGTAGCACTGGGTTTAAAAAATTTCTCATAACGTGTCTCCTATTTAGTGGTTAAGGAACTCTTTGCAAGAATCCGGATCAACGCATAGGCTCACCGGTGCGTAAAGCATAAAACTTAATGCCCTTCAAGAGCTGCGGGTTAGCCCTATGTGCTACCAACTAGTCGCATATTGCGACACTCGTGGTATGTCTTGATTTGTTACCAGCTACTGGCGCCACTGGGTCAGATCCAGCGTCATGGTGCCGCCGCGCAGCGTTCGCGACGGCGATTTTTCTACCCGCTCTACACGCACCAACCCAACCTTGGGGCAATACCACTCGGTGCTGTACAAAGGCATATCGCGCCAAGAGAAGAGGGCGTCCACGTACAGCTTGATTTTGGCCTCGCCCACCACGCGAATACAGCCTTCAAACGCACCGGATGCGGTTTGTACTTTTTGCTCCAACGCCTCAATCCGATAGACCATCATCACCGGTTTGTGGGTGTAACGAATTTCTTTGGGCACCTCATTTTTGCGTTGCAGAATGTAAGCCACCGTATTGGCTTCCCACTGGGTGCCCACTGCATAGGGTTTTTTCAGCACGTAGCGCGGGGGGTTGTCTGTTTTGAGCTCTTTGTCCAAGGCGTTCTTACTGGCAACGCGAAAGATGCCAGACGTATCACTGCGAAACCAATAGTCCACGCCGTTGTCGCTGTGCCGGCGCAGCGCCGGTTTGCCGTCCACATCTTGAGAACCACGCGTCGTGAACTCCAGTAAATCAATACTCGGCTCTTCTGATTCGTCGAGATTTTTAGTCACGCGGTAGGTCCAACTACGACCGTCTTCCAAAGGAAAGTAAGCGTCTTGCTCAGACTTTGTGCAACCATTCAGCGCCAATGCACCTAGCAAAATGCAGCCTACAACTGACCCTGAACGTCCTTTGGCAAGCCAAGGCCGCACAGCGCTAGTGCCAAGCTTTACAGACATGTTTATTTCTCCGGCAACTGGGGCGACGGCAGGTCACTGATCTTGATCTCCTGCTCGTCATTGCCAGGGCGCAACCAGCCCAGCCCGCGTCCATTGCCCGCCTTGACTTCTGCCGTGCCCACTTGGCTAATGCCATCGCGTCCTTTTTTTATACCTTCCTCAATTTGCATGTGCAGTTTGCGGGTGTAAGGCAACTGGTAGGCGCGCGGCTCCAGTGCTGGGCCGTTATCGCCTATTTTGCTGACCCAAAGGTACAGCAGCCCTTGAATTTTATTGGTCGGCTCTTGCACCACTGCAGACAGTACGACAAATTTAGGCGGCAACGCGTCGGTGCTGGGAATACCCCAAACAGAGTGCACCGCCTCGTGACCATAAAAATACATGACCGTCACGCCAGCGATCAGCACGCCCTTGAGCCACGCAGGCCAGTGCGACCACAGCAGCGCAATGACGGTGACAAACATCAGTACCGCAAAACCCAGGATGATGGACAAACTCATTTTGTATTGCTTCCTACCAGGCGCTTGGCCAGTGTGTTAATGCCATTGACGGTGCCATCGGATTCCACGGTGAAGCGAACCAGGGTAGCCTCCTCCCCTCGGTTGGCAAGCAGTTGCTTGCCGTAATAGACCACTTCAGCACGTGGATTGACTTTGACCACCGAGACGTTCACCTCCACCGGCTGCCCGGCTCTGGGGTGGGTGGCATCCACTTCCTTGGACTCGAAATAATGCGCGTTCACTACGTACTCGCCGGGCGCGATGCCGCGAACCGTCACGACCTCTTGATTGAGCGGGTTCACAACGGTGCGGCCATTGACCACGATGGTGTCATTGGACAAGCCCCGGTCATCGCGGTCCAGGTGCATCAACCCGGCCTCGCGCGCCCGGTACCACACCACATCGCCTGTGGGGCCTTGCGCCCATAGGTCAATGTCGTTGGGGTCAAGGTCGGGCCAGGACAGCGTAATGATGTACTCTGCCTTGGCGGGAATATCGCCCGCCTTCAGCGCCTTGGGGTTCATGGCCAGCAATGCGATGAGAAAGCAAAATACAAACGCGATCAGCATGTTGAACAGCATGTCATAGAACGGATCGACTTCCGGCTCTCGTGACACGCGGCGCCGGGCCATTCAGTGCTCCACTGCGGCAGTGTGCATGCCAGCGCTGCGTTGCAGGCCGTAGCGTTGGCAGTCGGCTACCAGTAAATCTGCAAACCGGTCTAGCCGGGTCAGTTGCAGGCCCAGCAAAATATTGCCCACCAGGCCCACCATCGTGGTGAGCAGCGCTACCCCCAAACCGGTGGTCAAGCTTTTGAGCAGTTCTTGCGACTGGGCTGGGTCAAAGTTTTGCATTTGACCGATATTTAGCGCGAGGATCGAAAACCCAATCACCTTGCCCAGCAAGCCCAGCTTGAGCTGGATGCCGTTGACCCACCAGGCCGTGCTGTGCGGGCCATGGGTGTGTTCGAGCAGCAAATCCAGCGGTGCGTCGGCATCGCCTTGCGGGGCGTCCAGGCCGCGCCAATACTCTGTTGCCCAACTGGCGCTGGGGCGATCGCCCGGCATTGCTGCGGCCAGGTCACCTGGCCGTTTGCCATCGTGCAGTGCCCGCCGCTGCATCTGCAGCTCGCGAGAGCGAGCGCCGCACCACAGGGTGGCGCAGCCAAACAAAACGATGATTACCAGGGTGATTCCGGTGGGGTCAGAGCGCAGCAGCAAGCCCCAAACACCGCGCACCCCCAGCAGCCATCCGGCAAACAGCAACAGGCCACCCAAGGCGGCCCATTCCAGCCAGATAGGCTCGACCAAAGGCTGGCGCCGCTGCGCGGCAGTCTGCGCCAGGGTGGTGGTTTGTCTCGCTAGGCTCAAAAACTTAAGCATGTGCGCAGCATAGTACAGACAGTGTTTCATTTTGAGAAAATTGCGCCAGGGACCGCCCAACTAGGGTTTAACCTAGTCATCTGGCTGGCGCAATGCCCACGATGGGTTTTTTACAACGCGATATTGTTAAAACCAAGCTGGATTTCTTTATCCCCCCGCCTTATCACAGCTTATACACGCTAGTGCGCAGCTTATGCACAGGGCAGTCCACAGGCTTATGCACAGCTGCTTTCGCGGTTGTCTTGCTGGCGTAAGGAGCGCGCACTACCATCTACGATTAGGATAACCAACACATGCCAGCCGCACTCACTTCCGTCGACGACCATTACACGTCCGACTACACCCCCGATCTCTCCAGCTTTGGCGCAGACCCGCACATAGCCCAGCTGCGCATCCCGCCGCACAGCATCGAGGCCGAATCCAGCGTGCTGGGCGGCCTGCTGCTGGACAACGGCGCTTGGGACCGCGTGGGCGATTTGGTCAAAGAGGGCGATTTTTACCGCTACGAGCACCGCCTGGTGTTTGAGGCCATCAGCGTGCTGGTTAACGCCAGCAAACCGGCTGATGTGATCACGGTGTATGAAAAGCTGCAGTCCCAAGGCAAGGCCGACGAGATTGGCGGCCTGATGTACCTCAACTCGCTGGCGCAGTATGTGCCCAGCGCAGCCAACATCCGCCGTTATGCCGAGATCGTGCGCGAGCGCGCCATCCTGCGCAAGCTGGTGAGCGCCAGCGACGAAATATCTACCAGCGCCTTCAATACCCAAGGCAAAGACGTAGCCAAAATTGTCGACGAAGCCGAGCAAAAAATCTTCTCCATTGGCGAAGAAGGCTCGCGCATGAAGCAGGGCTTTCAGGGCATGGAAACCCTGGTGGTGGAGCTGATGGACCGCGTGGTCGAAATGTCGGAAAACCCGAACGACATTACTGGCGTGCCTACGGGTTTTGTTGATCTCGACCGCATGACCTCTGGCTTTCAGGCCGGTGACTTGATTATTTTAGCGGCGCGGCCCTCAATGGGTAAAGCGCAACCATTGGATGCCGCTGTTCGCACCCGCTCAGGCTGGTCGCAGATGGGGGACCTGGCGGTAGGGGATGCGCTGGCTTCGATAGATGGCAAGCCTTCCATCGTCACGGGCGTCTTCCCTCAGGGTGAGAAACAGGTTTTTAAAGTCAGCTTCTCGGATGGCCGCAGCACAGAATGTTGTGCCGAGCATTTGTGGCAGGTGCAATACCGCGACTGGGATGCCCCTCGTGTGGTTGACACTGTAAAACTGACTGACATGCTAAAGCGCAAGCGTTACGCTAATCGACTTTGGATCGAGCCGCACACAGGTGATTTCGGACACACTGAAAACATGCCGATGGATCCGTGGGTGCTAGGCAGTTTGCTGGGGGATGGTTGCATCACAGGTGCAGGCACAGTGCGATTCTCTACTGCCGAACCACAGATGCTGGCACTGATGGAGCAGCGCTTGGGTTCAGAAATGGCTATGCGCCATGCTGGGCGCTACGACTGGCGTATTGTGCGGGAGCAGGGTGCAAATGCCAAAGGTGTGCAAGGGGTTCAGGCGAATCCATTGCGTTTGGTATTGGATGCTTTGGGTTTGTCCGGCTTGGTCAGTGATAAAAAATTCGTACCTAAAGTGTATTTGGAAGCCTGCAAAGAGGTACGACTGGACGTGATGCGCGGCCTGCTTGATACGGATGGGTGGGTTGAAAAGTGGGGTAGCGTGCGTTTTTCAACCTCCAGCGTGCAGCTGGCGCGTGATGTACAGTCGCTAGCGCGTTCATTGGGTGGTTGGTGCACTATCAATGTCAAGCAACCCCATTTCACCAATGTAGCTGGTATGCGGATGGCAGGTTTGCCAGCCTATGTATGCAACATCGCTCACCCGCAACCGCAATCACTGTTTTTGCTGTCCGAGAAGCAAGCCCGTGCACCTGCACAATGGCAGCGCAAAAAGCGCATAACGGTGTCGTCCGTGCTGGCTACTCGACTGGCGGCGTGCCAATGTATTAGCGTCAGTCACCCCAGCAAACTCTACATCACCGACCAAGACGTGGTGACCCACAATACGGCCCTTGCCATCAATATTGCCGAGCATGTGGCGCTGAACGAGCAGCTACCCGTAGCCGTATTCTCAATGGAGATGGGTGCTAGCCAGTTGGCTATTCGTATCGTGGGCTCGATTGGGCGCATTGACCAAATGCATTTGCGCACTGGCAAGCTCACCGACGACGAGTGGCCGCGCTTGACCGAGGCAATTGAAAAGCTGCGCGGCATTAGCCTGCATATTGACGAAACCCCGGGCCTGACCACCAGCGAGCTGCGCGGCAACGCCCGCCGCCTGGCGCGCCAGATGGGCGGCAAACTGGGCCTGATCGTGGTGGACTATTTGCAGCTGATGAGCGTGTCTACCGCCATGAACGACGAAAACCGCGCTACCGCTGTGGGCGAAATATCCCGGGGCCTCAAAGCCCTGGCCAAAGAACTGCAATGCCCCGTCATTGCGCTGTCCCAGCTGAGCCGGGGGGTAGAGAGCCGCACCGACAAACGCCCCATGATGAGCGACCTGCGCGAATCTGGCGCCATTGAGCAGGACGCCGACGTCATCATGTTCATCTACCGCGACGACTACTACAACAAAGACAGCAAAGAGCCCGGCGTCACCGAGCTGATCATCAGCAAGCAGCGAAATGGCCCCACGGGCACCTGCAAGCTGGCCTTCTTGAAGACGCTGACGCGTTTTGAGAGTTTGGCGGCGGGCTACGGCGGCGGCGGTGGAGATTTCTAACCGTTTTATGAGCGATTTAGGCCGCTAGCCCAATAGAATATAGCACAAGATGCTACTATTTTTATAGTTTATAGATGGGCGAAAAGCTGGAGCGGGTGATGGGAATCGAACCCACGTTATTTGCTTGGGAAGCAAGAGTCCTACCATTGAACGACACCCGCGTTGCTGGGTCGATTATAGAAGCACACTCTGTGCGATGCGTTAGGCACCTGCAAAACTATTGCAAGACTTTTTTTGTAAAAACATTTCGAGTTACGAAGATGCACAAGTTATTCCAGATCGCTCTGCTGTTAGGGCTGCAAAGTCTGCTGCTGGGCGTGCTGCATGCCGCGCCACAGCTAGATTTACGCCAGCAAGACCGCGCTCGATTGACCGTCGATGTGCGGCCACTGTGGCAAACCGCCATGCTACCGGGACAGGGCCTGGACACAGCCAAACCATTTGATGCGCAGACGCTGTGGGACATGGCAGATGACAAGTTTGCTCCTGGCAAGGCGGCACCCGTGACGGTGCAAAATGGCGAGCGCTTGGTGGGCAGGTTGTCGGTGCTGGTGCAAGACAGCCCGCACAATCTGGTGCTAGAGCTGCCCATGCCGCGTCTGGATGCGGCGCACTTGAGCTACCGCTACAGCACTGGCGCGTGGACACAGCTGAGCGCTGGCGATCAAATACCCATGGTGCAGTGGCCGTTTGCCAACCGCAGCCCTGCATTTTTCATCCCGTCCCAACCCGGCGAGTTGCAGCTGATTCTGGACATTCCCCAGCAGGGCTTGTTTCCCAGCCCGGTCAAACTTTGGGCCGATCCAGCCTTTCGAGAGGCGCATTCCAACCGCGACATGGAGGCTGGGGCAGCGATGGCGCTGGTGTTTTTTACCATGTTGATATGTTTTGGTGCCGCCGCTATTTTTAAGCGTTTTGTCTTTTTAGCGGTAGGCGTGTATTCCATGACAGTCGTGCTGCTGGCAGCGGGCAATGGCGGTATGGCGGGGATCTACTTCGGCACCACGACGACCTGGTTTAACGACTATGTGAAGTATGTGACGAGTATTGTTTTTGGTGCCATGGTGCCCTGGACTATCAGTGTGGTGGTGGCGCAAAAATACTATTCCAAAATCGTTGCCTATCTGGCCAACTTTTGGTTGGTAGGCAGCTTGGTGATGTTGGTGGTGATGCTTTTCACGGTGCCGCGCGCTACCCAATGGGCCATCACGTCGCCGTTTCTGATTGCCAGTCTAATTTTTGGGTTCGGCATTGCGCTGGCCAGCGTGGTGCGTGGTCAAGCGCATGCTTATTGGTCACTGTCTGCGGCCGTGCTGATTTGCGTGGCCATCTTCGCGCCGATAGCCGCGTACTGGGGGCATCTGGATGGGCAATGGAGCTATTCCGTCACGATGCTGTCGTTCTCGTTGTCCTCGGCCTTGCTTTTGTTTGCCTTGCTTTTGCAGTACCGGCATGGCAACTGGGTCATGGCGCACGCAGCACAGTCTTCGGGCAGAGATGCTTTGACTGGACTGCTCAATCGCGACGTGTTTGAGCGCAAGCTGGCCAAGACAGCCCAAGACGCCAGCGCCCACCAATCTCACGCGCTGTTTGTGTATGTGTCGGTAAGCGACGCCAGCACCTTGCAAGAGCGCTTTGGGGGTGAGGGTTTTGAGTCGGGTATGGTGCAAATGGCAGCCGCGCTGTCGTCCAGCGTCTCGGTGATGGATACCTTGGCCCGCGTGGCGTCTAATGCATTTGGCGGGTTAGTGGTGATGCCGCATGAGGCCAAGCTGGCCAACGCTTTGGCGCAAAAAATCATCACCCGCACCATGGCCATCTCTAGCCACAGTACGCCCATGGCGCAAACCGCCCGTATTGCGCTGGCCTGGATACCCGTGTATGGCACCGCGATGGCCGACCTTGAAAAGCTTGCCAAACACGTTATCCGCGATATGAACCAAGGCAAGCGTATCGCTTGGGTAGGTGGCGCGCAAGCGCAGGCCCTGGCATTTCAAGCTTCTGGCCTTGGTGATAGCCTGGGCGGCGCCGCTGATTCGCGATCGCAAGGCGATGCGTTGCACAGCGTGATCAACCGCCTGGAGCAGAGCATGGAGCAAGAAGCGCAAGAGGCGCGCAGCGCGCAAGACGCCCAAGCCAACAAGCCTATGAAAGTAGCGGATAAACTGCGGTTTTAAGGCCGCAGGTAAGCCCAGCCTTCAGCTTGGCGGCGCATGATGTGCACCACGCCTGCAGGCACGTAGCCCACGCCAGAGGCGATGTCGTCTTTGCTTACCTTCAGGTTGCGCATGGTGTTCTCGCAGGCCAGCACTTTAACGCCCGCTTTGGTAGCCTCGCCAATGCGCGAGTTGACCACGGAGTCCAGCTTGAGCATATGGATGCCTGGGCCAAAGGCTACGATTTCAATCTCTACATTGGCCGCGCCCAGCTCGTCTTGGATGTTCTTGGCGTTGTTGAAGGCCAGGTTCCACTTGGCCGGGTCGTTGTCGCTCATCTGGATCGCAATTTTATACTGTTTTTGGCTGTATGTCGTTGCAGATTGGGCATAAGCTGCTATTGAAAATGTAGCTGATAGCATACCCAGAGTGAAATTGCGGCGTAGCATGCGGAGTGACCAATCAATGAATTTTTATGGCAATGGGATTAAGCGGTTAACGGTATCACAATATATGGCAGTGTTTTGCAGCGCGCATACCTACTTCTTCAAGCGATGATATGAATTTTAAAATACGAGAGAAATCAGTTTTTGCCATCTTGTTGCGCTCACCGTGGTGGATCAGCGCCGGGGTGGCAGTGGCTTTTGCATCTGTAGCTGCCGCGCTGATGCCAGCGCAATACGTGCCCTTTGGCGTGATGAGTGCAGCCCCCTTTGTGGTGATTGCCGGCATGGTGCTTTGGCGCGGCCGCCATGCGCCCGACCCCCAGCTTGTGCAAGCGGCGCTCGCGCAGGCGGCGGCTATGCCGTGGCGCAGCTTCGCCGCAGCACTTGAAAAAACGTTCACTGCCCAAGGCTACGTTGTTACCCTGCTGTCCGGCGGAGCCGCTAACAACGGCGCAGACATTCACCTGGAAAAAAACGGGCAAATCACCCTCGTGAGCGCCAAACGCTGGAAAGCTGCCACGCACGGCACTGAGCCATTGCGTGAACTTGCGGCTGCGGTGGATAAACAAGCGGCCCAGCGCTGCGTGTACGTGAGCCTAGGCGCGGTAACCGACCAAGCGGCCAGTTTTGCCAAAGAGCAAGGGATTGACTTGCTGTCTGGAGACCGCTTGGGTGTGCTGTTGATGTCATAAAGCCAAAGCCATTGGTTTTGAAAACTGTAATTTCATACAGTAAAACGTAAAGTCCCCACTACAATCCCTTTATGGCAGATAAATTACCCACACCTTTAACCAACGGCTACAGCGAAGGCTCGATCCGCGTACTCAAGGGCCTGGAGCCCGTCAAGCAGCGTCCGGGCATGTACACCCGCACCGACAACCCGCTGCACGTCATCCAGGAAGTGCTGGACAACTCGGCAGACGAGGCGCTGGCGGGGTTTGGCAAGAAGATCAAGGTCACCCTGCACACCGACGGCTCGGTCACGGTGGACGACGACGGGCGGGGCATTCCAATTGGCATGCACCCCGAAGAGAAAGCGCCGGTGATTGAGCTGGTGTTCACCCGCCTGCACGCGGGCGGCAAGTTTGACAAAGGCAAGGGCGGGGCCTACAACTTCTCGGGCGGTCTGCACGGCGTGGGCGTGAGCGTAACCAATGCGCTGGGCAAGCGGCTGGAGGCTAGCAGCTACCGTGAAGGCATGGTGGCTAAGCTGGTGTTTGAAGGCGGCGACGTGGTGGAAAAACTCCATCTGCGCAAACAGATTGAAGGCGACCGCAAGCAGGGCACCTCGGTGCGGGTGTGGCCTGATGGCAAGTATTTTGAATCACTGGTCATCCCGCTCAATGAGCTAACCCATCTGCTGCGCAGCAAGGCCGTGCTGATGCCCGGTGTGAGCGTGACGCTGGTGAACGAGAAAACCAAAGACCAGCATACCTGGCAGTACAAAGGCGGCCTGCGCGACTATCTGGAGCAAACGCTCAATGGCGACGTGGTGATACCGCTGTGGGAGGGTGAGGGCTACGCCGATGCCAAAGACGACAACTTTGCCGAAGGCGAGGGCGCGGGCTGGTGTGTGGCGTTTACCGAAGACGGCCAGCCGGTGCGCGAGAGCTACGTCAACTTGATTCCCACCACCAACGGCGGCACGCATGACAGCGGGCTGCGCGATGGTTTGTTCACGGCGGTGAAGAGCTTTATCGAGCTGCATTCGCTCTTGCCCAAAGGGGTAAAGCTGCTGCCTGAAGATGTGTTTGCACGCGCCTCGTATGTGCTGTCTGCCAAAGTTTTAGACCCGCAGTTTCAAGGGCAGATCAAAGAGCGTTTGAACTCCCGTGATGCTGTGCGCTTGGTGTCCAGCTACGTGCGCCCTGCCATGGAGTTGTGGCTGAACCAGCATGTGGACTACGGTAAAAAATTGGCCGACCTGGCCATCAAGGCCGCGCAGACTCGCCAGCGTGCCGGGCAAAAAGTAGAAAAACGCAAGGGCTCTGGCGTGGCCGTGTTGCCCGGCAAGCTGACCGATTGCGAAAGCAAAGACCTGTCGCACAACGAAGTGTTTTTGGTGGAGGGCGACAGCGCAGGCGGCAGCGCCAAAATGGGCCGCGACAAAGAATCGCAAGCCATTTTGCCCCTGCGCGGCAAGATTTTGAACACCTGGGAAGTAGAGCGTGACCGCCTGTTTGCCAACACCGAGATCCACGATATATCCGTCGCCATTGGCGTAGACCCGCATGGCAAAGACGACAACCCCGACCTGAGCGGCCTGCGCTACGGCAAAATTTGCATCCTGTCAGACGCTGATGTCGATGGCTCACACATTCAGGTGCTGTTACTCACATTATTTTTCAAACATTTTCCCAAGCTGATTGAAACGGGCAACATCTACGTCGCCCGCCCGCCCTTGTTTCGCATAGACGCCCCCGCACGCGGCAAAAAGCCCGCCAGTAAGCAATATGCACTAGACCAAGGCGAGCTCAACGCCATTTTGGACAAACTGCGCAAAGATGGCGTGGCCGAAAATAAGTGGACGATCAGCCGCTTCAAAGGCCTGGGCGAGATGAACGCGGAACAATTATGGGAAACCACACTCAACCCAGATACGCGCCGTTTGCTGCCGGTGCAGTACGGCGAGCTGGACGCCGCGTTTACCGCCATCCGCTTTACCCAGCTGATGGGCAAGGGCGAGGCGGCCGCCCGGCGCGAGCTGATGGAGCTGCACGGAGACGCGGTGGAGGTTGATGTATGACGGCCAGAGTGCGCCTGCGCCCCACCATGCAAAGCGACCTGCCTTATGTGCTGTCGCTGGAGCAGGATGAGCAGAATTTGCCGTTCATTACCCCGTGGGACCGTACGCAGCATGAGGCGGCTATTCGGTTTCCAGATTTTCGGCATTTCATCATCGAAGGTGGCGAGGGCCTGGACGCAGTGGGGTTTTTAATTTTGATTGGCTGTCGCAGCCAACACCAGTCGCTGGAGCTTAAGCGCATGGTGGTGCAGAACAAGGGCCAGGGCTTTGGCCGGGCGGCGCTGCGGGTGGCCAAGCGCGTGGCGTTTGACGATCTGCATGCGCACCGGTTTTGGCTGGATGTAAAGCAGCGCAACGCCCGTGCCAAGGCGTTTTATGACAGTGAGGGCTTTGTGGTGGAGGGTATCTTGCGCGACGCGGTGCGCGCGCGCATGATAGACGGCAGCGCGGGCTACGACTCTATGGTGGTGCTGTCGATGCTGAAGGACGAGTTTGCAGCGCGCCGGGCCCAGGCTTTGGAGCTGGCGTGAAAACCTTTGTAAAAATGGATTTTATAGGCGTATTAGGCTCCCAGCCCAACAGAATGATGCACAAGCAGCTATCAAATTTGCAGCGTTTGCCAGCAACCCTGATGGCTATCGTGCGCACTGCATGCACCTGCGCAGGCATGGCTCTGGCCATGCTGGCCTTGCCCGCACATGCCGATGTGTGGGGCTTTGTGGACGAGCAGGGTGTAGCGCACTTTGCGTCGTTCAAAAACGATGATCGCTACGAGCTGTACTTCAAAGGCAAGACCGGTTTTGACACCCAAGAGGGCTTGCCGCCTGCGCCCGGCAGCGTTGGCAACGCCAACGGGCAAATACCGCGCCAGGCCGCCGTGCCCAAACTATCGCCCAAGCTGGTGGCATTTTTTGATGTGTCGCCCAGCTTTAAAGCCGTCAAGCACCATTTGCGCGAGGCTTCCAATTTGCACAAGATTGATTTTGAGCTGCTGCAGGCGCTGATAGCCACCGAGTCGGGTTTTGACACCCAAGCCGTGTCGCCCAAGGGCGCCGTGGGCTTGATGCAGCTTATGCCGCCTACTGCGCAGCGCTACGGCGTGCAGGCTGACGCCAAGACGACGATAGAAAAAAAGCTGACCGACCCCAAGATCAACATCCGCGCCGGCAGCCGTTACCTGCGCGACCTGCTGGCCATGTTTCCGGGCAAGCCTGAGCTGGCCCTGGCCGCTTACAACGCAGGTGAGGGCGCGGTAAAGCGCTACGGCAATAAAATTCCGCCGTATCTTGAAACACAAAACTACGTTAAGACGGTCATGCAGATTTACACCACGCTCAAACCACCGCCTTCCATAGCGCTGAAGCTGGCCGAAAACCGCCCAGCCCCTGGGCGGGTGCGGATGGAGCTGAGTGGCTTGCCGCAAACCGCCTCGGGTGGCGCAGCAGGCCGTGGCAACATGGTGCCACCCGTGCCTGGCGCCGCGTCTTTCCCCGGCCCTGCCGCACCGCCAAATGGGCCCGAAACCCGCACGCAATAGACCTACCCCCCCAGTTGCCGCGGCCCCACCCAGTCTGCCAGCGTAGTTAAAAAAATAGCCACCGACCCCATGAACGAACAAGCACCGACCGATTTTTCCGGCGAAACCGACGACAGCCTCAACCTTGCCACCTATGCCCAGCGCGCCTACCTTGAATACGCCTTGAGCGTCGTCAAAGGCCGCGCGCTGCCCGACGTGTGCGATGGCCAAAAGCCAGTGCAGCGGCGCATTTTGTACAGCATGGGCCGCATGGGCTTGGCCTTTGGCGGCTCCAACGGCAATGCCGGTGCCAAGCCCGTCAAAAGCGCCCGCGTGGTCGGCGACGTGCTGGGCAAATACCACCCGCATGGCGATAGCGCCGCCTACGATGCCATGGTGCGTATGGCGCAAGACTTCAGCCAGCGCTACCCGCTGATTGACGGGCAAGGCAACTTTGGCTCGCGTGACGGCGATGGCGCAGCCGCCATGCGCTACACCGAGGCGCGGTTAGCCCGCATCACCAGCCTGCTGCTCGACGAGCTGGACATGGGCACGGTGGACTTTATTCCCAACTATGACGGCAGCGAACTGGAGCCCAAGCAGCTCCCGGCCCGCCTGCCGTTTAACCTGCTCAACGGTGCCAGCGGCATTGCCGTGGGCCTGGCCACTGAGATCCCCAGCCACAACCTGCGCGAGGTGGCTGACGCCTGCATAGCCCTCATCAAATCGCCCAAGCTGAGTGATGAAGAGCTGTTTGCCATCATCCCCGGGCCGGATTACGCCAATGGCGGGCAAATCATCAGCAGCGCGCTAGAGATTTCCGAGGCGTATAAAACCGGCCGAGGCTCGCTCAAGGTGCGTGCCCGCTGGAAGATTGAAGAGCTGGCACGCGGCCAGTGGCAACTGGTGGTGACTGAGCTGCCGCCCGGCACCAGCACGCAAAAGGTGCTGGAAGAGATTGAAGAGATCACCAACCCCAAGGTCAAGGCCGGTAAAAAAGCCCTCAGCTTGGACCAAACCCAGCTCAAGGCCAGCATGCTGGCGCTGCTGGACGCGACCCGCGACGAGAGCAACCGCGAAGCCGCCGTGCGCCTGGTGTTTGAGCCTAAAACCAGCAAGATAGAGCAAAGTGAGCTGATTACCGCGCTGCTGGCCCACACCTCGCTGGAGACCACATCGTCCATCAACCTCACTGCCATCGGCATCGACGGCAGGCCCACACTCAAGAGCCTGCGCCAGATGCTGATGGAGTGGATCGAGTTTCGCGCCATCACCATCGAGCGGCGCTCTCGCCATCGCCTCAATAAGGTGCTGGAGCGCATCCACATCCTCGAAGGCCGCCAGCTGGTCTTGCTCAACATCGACGAGGTGATTGCTATCATCCGCCAAAGCGACGAGCCCAAGGCCGCGCTGATGGAGCGCTTCAAGCTCAGCACCATCCAGGCCGAAGACATTTTGGACATTCGCCTGCGCCAACTGGCGCGCCTGGAAGGTATCAAGATTGAAAGCGAGCTGAAAGAGCTGCGCGAAGAGCAGGCCAAGCTGAACGAGATTTTGGGTAACCCCACCGCGCTGCGCCGCCTGATGGTGAAAGAGATAGAGGCAGATGCCAAACAGTACGGCGACAGCGCCAAAGACCCGCGCCGCACCTTGATTCAGGCCGAGAAAAAGACTGTGGCCGAGCTGAAAGTGGTGGACGAGCCCGTCACCGTCGTGGTCAGCGCCAAAGGCTGGGTGCGCGCCCGTACCGGCCATGGGCACGACGCGGCCAGTTTTGCCTTCAAGTCGGGTGACGATCTGTATGGCACCTTTGAATGCCGCACCGTGGATACGCTGCTGGTGTTTGGCAGCAATGGCCGCGTGTACTCGGTGCCCGTGGCCCTGCTGCCCGGCGCGCGCGGCGATGGCCAGCCCATCACCACCTTGATCGAGCTGGAGTCGGGCAGCACCCTGGTGCACTACTTTGCAGGCCCCGCCAGCGCGCAGCTGCTGGTCAGCGCCAGCGGCGGCTACGGCTTTATTGCCAGCGTCGAGAACATGATTTCGCGCCAAAAGGCGGGTAAAGCCTTTATCAGCTGCGCCGACGGCGAAACCGTGTGCAAACCCTCTCCTTTGGAAGTAAATGTGCCGTCAGCCCAACAGAGCATAGCACAAGCTGCTATAAAATTAGTAGTGGCTACCCATGTGGCCTGCGCCTCCACAGGCGGCCGCATCCTCACCTTTGAGATTGGCGAGCTGAAAGCCATGGCCAACGGCGGCCGCGGCTTGATGCTGATTGACCTGGAGGCCAAAGACACCCTGGCAGGTGCCGCCGCCTATACCCGCAGCATCAACATCATCGGCATTGGCCGTGGCGGCAAAGAGCGCGAAGAACAGCTGGAAATTCGCAGCCTGAACAACGCCCGCGCTGCCCGCGCACGCAAAGGCAAGGCCGCTGATTTAGGCTTTAAGCCGACGGGTGTTGTGCGGGTGGAGTAGATGTCTACCGGGCCAGACGGGCCTGCCCGGCGCCTGGCGGACGGTCTACGCAATCAGCGCGTAGCCAATGGCCGTACAGCGGCCTTTACCAAAGCGCCCAGCTCTATCACGCTCATGGCGTAGTAGCTGCTCCAGTTGTAGCGGGTGATGGCGTAGAAGTTGTCGGTGCCGGCCACATACTGCGGCGCGCCGTCGTTGCCGTTGAGCAGCTCTACCAAGGCCAGCGGGCCGGGGTGCGCCAACGCCTCGCCTTGCAGCACCGCGCCCAGCTCAGTAAAGCGCTCTACCGTAAAGGACGGCAGTATGTCGGGGCCCATGAGGGTGTCTTTGTTCAGCTTGGCAGCGTCGAAGCTTACGGGGTAGTGCGTGGGCATGCCCGGCTTCCAGTTGAATGACTTGAAGTAATTGGCTACCGAGCCAATGGCGTCGGCTGGGCTAGTGAACAAATCGACCTTGCCATCGCCGTCAAAATCGACCGCATATTTAGTCCAGCTGCTGGGCATAAACTGGCCCAGGCCCATGGCGCCGGCGTAGCTGCCGCGGTAGGCCAACGGGTCGTTGCCGGTGCGGTTGGAGAGGGACAATAGCTGCTCCAACTCGTCTTTAAAAAACTGCGTGCGGTCGCGCTTGTCGGTTTTAGGAAAGTCAAACGCCAGCGTGGCCAGCGCGTCTATCACGCGAAAGGTGCCCATGTCGCGGCCGTAGATGGTCTCTACCCCAAGGATGCCCACGATGATCTCAGCGGGTACGCCAAACTCTTGCTCGGCGCGCTCCAGCGTGGCCGCGTTCTCGCGCCAAAAGCGCGCCCCGGCGGAAATGCGCACCGGGTCAATAAACCGGCTGCGGTAGACGCGCCAGTTTTTGACGAACGTGGTACTGGCAGGGCGCATCAGGCGCTGCACCGAGGGGATGAAATTGGCTTGGCCTATGGCTTGGCGCACCCATTCGCGGTCCAGGTTGCGCCGCTCGGCCAGGTCGTCGGCAAACAGCATGGCATCCTCGCGGCTGGCGTAGGGCGCGCCCACGGCCTGCGCCTTCGCGCTATCGGCTACCACCAGCTTTTTAGAGGGTTTTTGAGCCCAAGCCCAATGGAATGTCGCACAAGCAGCTATTGAAAATATAGCTAACGTGCGCAACCAAGAGGTACTGGCAGAGCGGGGGGGCAGGCTGGTTCGGGTCACTTTAAAAACTACTTTGAAAACTACTTGGAAAAGCTATTTACGCAGGGCTGGCAAAGCCGGTAATTGGGAGAATTGTGCACGCAGTGTAGCCAAAGTGCCAGCCCGGCTTGTTACAGGGGCGTAGCGCAGGGCTTCCAGGCGCAACAGCCAGTCGTGCAAGGCCTGCGCAGCACTGCCCCAGCGGGCTACGGCCAAGCGGGCCAGTTCGCGCGGGGGGGTGGCGTCGGCACTGGCTACACCGGCTGCGGCCAGGCGTTTGCGGGCGGCGTGCAGCAGGCGCAGCCACGGGTCGTGCTGGCTGCGGCTGTACAGCGTCCATAGCGCACCCAGCAGGCTTACCACCACGATGATGCCAATAAGCACGTAGCTTAAATCCTCCCAGCTGGGCGAGCTAAAGCCGATGTTTTTAAGCAAGTCAAGCTGCTTGCTTTGGCTGTAGTTCAGCACCCACTGGTTCCAGCTGTTGTTAACGGCCTCCCACGCGGCGCGCAGCTGCGCGGTAATAGTGGGGCTGAGCACCGTGCCAAAGGCCGCGGCGATGGCGCCCTGCGGCGCTGCCAGGCGCTGAAACTGGCCAATGCGCCCAGGCGAAACGGCGCTGGTAGGGTCTACGCGCAGCCAACCGCCGCCGGGCTGCCACACCTCGGCCCAGGCATGGGCGTCGCTTTGGCGAATGGTCCAAAAGTTGTCCACCGGGTTCAGCTCGCCACCTTGGTAGCCAGTGACGATGCGGGCCGGTACGTCCAGCGCGCGCATGAGGATGACAAAGCTGGACGCGATGTGTTCGCAAAAGCCTTCTTTTTTATCAAACCAAAACTCGTCTGCCGTGTCGCGGCCATACAAACCTGGCTCTAGCGTGTAGGTGTAGCCGCCAGTGCGCAGGCGGCGCATCACCTCGGGCACCAGGGCGCTGGCATCGGCCTGGGCAAAGCGTGGGTCGCGGCGGATGTCGGCGGCCAGTTGCAAGGTGCGCGGGTTAAAGCTGGCGGGCAGGTCAATAAAGTCTTGCAGGCCCACCACGGCGCGCAACGGGCCGTGGCGAAAGTCAGGGCTGCTTTGCGCGCTGTAGCGCACGATGTCGGTCACCGGCTTGTTGCTGGTCCATTGCAGTTCTTGCGACATGCTGACCTCATGGCCGGGCACCACGGGCGGCGCGCTGGCAGCGTCGAGTACAAAAATCCAGGGGCGGTTGTTTTGCTCTAAGGTGACCTGGTATTTGATGGGCGTGCCAAAGGTTTGCAAATTGGGCGGCAGGGCGAAGCGGCGTGAAAACTGCGAGGTACTGGGCCGCCATTCTTTGCCATCAAAACTGCTCAGCACCGGGCCGCGAAAATACATCTCGGGTTGCTCGGGCGGCTTGCCCTCAAACTTGACGCGCATGGCAATCGAGTCGTCCAGCGCCAGCGATGCAATGGTGCCCACCTGCATACTATTGGACAACCCGCTGCGCCCCGTCATGCCGTCGCTGGGGATGCCCCACAGCGGCGCCAAGCGTGGGAACAATAAAAACAGCACCGCCATGATGGGGGCGCCCAGCAGCACCATCTTGCCCGCTACCTTGGCCGACGCCGCCAGCGGCGGCTTGCCCACCTGCATGTGCGCGTTCACCAGCGCGGTCAGCAGGCCCATCAGCGCGATCAGCATGGCCGCAGCGGTCAGCAGCGACTGCGAGAAGAAAAAGTTGGTCAGCATCGTGAAGAAGCCGAGAAAGAAAATCACAAACGCATCCCGCCGCGCGCGCAGCTCCAGCGTTTTAAGGCACAACAGCACAATGGTGAGCGTGACGCCAGCGTCGCGGCCCAGCAGCGTTTTGTGCGTAGCCAGCGTGGCCGCGATAGTGACTATCAGCAGGCCGATGCGCCACCACACCGAGGGCAGTGGCGCGCTGTCCCAGGCCAGCTTGCCGCGCCACAGCAGCACACCGGCGGCCAGCGCACTGCACCACCACGGCAAATGGTTGACCTGCGGCATGATGACCCAGGCAATCACGCACAGCAAAAACAGCGTGTCGCGCGCGTCGCGGGGGAGGTGGCGTAGTTTGTCTAGCATGCGGCCCCACACTGCCTCAAATCGGCCGAGCAGCTTTTTGCTAAAAAGTGATTCAACATAAGGCCAGTGCCTCCAGGCATTGCCGCTTATGCCCTTCACCACCCGCAGGCTTGATCTCGCGGCCGGGCAGGCGCAGGCCGTAGTCGCTACCCATCTTGTCTGCGGCCAGTACCCAGGCTGTCAGGCGGCTCAGTTTGTGCTCGGTGTCCAAGTGGCCGCAGGTGGCGTAGTCTAGCCACAGCTCGTAGCGCTGGGCTTGCTGGGTGTCGCGGCTGACCAGGTCGTCGCTGCCACGGGCTACGGCTTTGGCTACCTGCTTCCACACCACCAGCTTCATGGGGTCGCCGCGCCGGTAGCCGCGCACGCCGTCAAATTCACCCGTGTTTTGCGCTTGCGTGGCTGCGCCGCCGCCTGCGCGCGGCTCGCCAAGGGGCAGGGGTGGGGCAAACACCTCGGGCGCGGGGTACACCAGCACCTCGGCCTTGGGCCGCCACACCGTCCATACCCTGAAGGTGCCTAGCGGAAAGCGCGTCTCGGCGGTTAAATCAGGCAGGCGGTGCAGGCCGCGCTTGGACGGCGTAAAGCCCACTTGCACCACCGCGCTGCCTTCGGGCTGCACATCCGTCCAAGACCAGTGCTTGGCGTCCAGCAGGCTCAGGCCAATGCTGGGGCGCGCGGCACGGCGATCATGGCTTAACCGGATGTCAAACTGGGCAGTAGCCCCCGCATACTGGGCACAAGGTGCTATTAAATGCATAGTTAGGCCGCGCAGGTTGCCGTGGCACACATGCATGCCTACCACGGCGGCGCCCGCCAGCATAAAGGTTAGCAGGTAGCCCAAATTAAGCTGGTAATTGATGGACGCAATCAGCAGCACCATCAAGGTAGTGGCCAGCATCCAGCCGGCGCGGGTGGGCAGGATGTAGACGTTGCGCTGCGTCAGCGTAAGGGTGTCGGTGAGCGGCAGCTTGCTTTGCCACCATTGGCGAAACCGTTTACGTATCCAGCCGATTAGCATGGTCTAGTGCGTATGCTTTTCTAAAAGCATCGCCGTTTGGTTGTCGCCAGGTGCAAACGCTGGCACCGGCGTACCTTGGTGAAACCGCAGTTGCCAACCGGTATCGGTAAATTGCCATAGCGACGACCGCGCCGCGTAGTGCGTCAGCTGGCCTTCGGTACCAATATGGGCCGCCTGGTAGGTAAGCAAAGCCACGCTGTACGCGGGCATGGCCAGCTGAAAGTCTTGCGGCCAAACGGCGGTAGACAGGCTTTCTTGCACCAGGTGCTTCACCATTTGCGCTTGGCTGTAGCTTTGGCCCGAGCGGCCCACTTCTACAAAATCAGGGTGCAGCAACGCTTGCAGCCGCCTGGTATCGCAGCGTACGGCGGGCTGGTGCAAACTAATTTCCAAGCTGCGGATGGGTTCTAAAAACTGCTCCGCCGGGGTAGGTACGTTCATATGCGCTAATTCTACCTAGGGCAGCGGCACCGCCTGCACCATAGCCCGCACCTGCTCTACTGCGCCGCGCCCCGCATCGGCTACGGGCACCATGCGGTGGGCAATGGTTTGCGGCAGGATGGCCTGCACATCGTCGGGGGCTACGTAGTCGCGCCCGGCCAGCAGGGCTTGCGCCTTGGCGGCGCGCACCAGGGCGATACCTGCGCGCGGGCTCAGGCCCTGCAAAAACCAGCGGCCCGAGCGGGTGGCGGCTATCAAATCTTGCGCGTAGTTCAGCAGCGGGTCGGCGGCGTGCACGGCTTGTACGGCGTCTTGCGCGGCTTTCAGCTCAATGGGGGTGAACACTGCGGGCAGGGCGTCCAGCATATCCCGCCGGTCATGGCCCGCCAGCAGGGTGCGCTCGGCAGCGCGGTCCGGGTAGCCTAGAGATATGCGCATCAAAAAGCGGTCTAGCTGGCTTTCGGGCAGCGCGTAGGTGCCCAGTTGGTCATGCGGGTTTTGTGTGGCGATGACGAAAAACGGCTGGGGCAGGGCGCGGGTTTCGCCTTCTACGGTTACCTGTTTTTCTTCCATGGCTTCCAGCAAGGCGGACTGGGTTTTGGGGCTGGCGCGGTTGATCTCATCAGCCAGCAGCACCTGGGCAAATATGGGGCCGGGGTGGAACTGAAACCCGCCGCGGCCTTCGTGAATTCCCCGCTCGTAGATGGAGACGCCACTCAGGTCGCTGGGCATCAAATCGGCGGTGAACTGCACGCGTGAGAACTGCAAGCCAAAGCTGCGCGACAGGGCGTGCGCCAGCGTGGTTTTGCCCACGCCAGGCACGTCTTCGATCAGCAAATGCCCGCCCGCCAGCAGGCAGGCCACGCAGTCTTGCACCTGCGCTGGTTTGCCTACAATCACCGTGTTAAGCTGCTTTAAAAGCGTCTGGAGTAACTGATTAGTATGATTGGTATCCATACGCTGACGATAACCCAAAACTCTTGTTTTTTATGACTACAGGCTTTTTCACCCACACAGATTGCCGCCTCCATGAAATGGGCCCCGGCCACCCGGAGTGCCCCGAGCGGCTGGACGCTATCAACGACCGCTTGATTGCCACGGGGCTGGCGGGCCTGCTAGACCAGCGCGAGGCCCCGCTGGCCAGCCTGAGCGACATTGAACTGGCGCACGACCGCATGCTGATTGCCGCCGTGCACGGCCTGAGCGAGCAGCTGAGCGACGACATCACAGCGGGTGGCCCGCGCTACGTGCAGCTAGACCCCGACACCTCGCTCAACATCCACAGCTGGAACGCGGTGCTGCGTGCCAACGGCGCGGCGCTGGCGGCCACCGATGCGGTGATGGCAGGCGAGCTGCAAAACGCTTTTTGCTCCGTGCGCCCGCCGGGCCACCACGCCACCCACGGCCGCGCCATGGGTTTTTGCGTCTTCAACACCATCGCCATCGCCGCCAAATACGCGCTGGAGCGCCACGGCCTGGAGCGCGTAGCGGTGGTGGACTTTGACGTGCACCACGGCAACGGCACCGAAGATATTTTGGGCAACGACCCGCGCGCTCTGATGGTGGGCATTTTTCAGCACCCGTTCTACCCAGGCACCGGCGCCAACAGCCCTGCGGCCAATATGCTGAACCTGCCGGTGCCCGCCTACACCAAGGGCGATGTGGTGCGCGAGCTGATCAAAACCCATTGGCTGCCCGCACTGGAAGCATTCAAGCCGCAGATGATCTTCATCAGCGCTGGCTTTGACGCGCACCGCGAAGACGACCTGGGCCAGCTAGGTTTGGTCGAGGCCGACTACACCTGGATCACCCAACAAATCTGCGCCGTGGCCAAGAAGCATGCGCAAGGACGCATCGTCAGTTCTCTCGAAGGCGGCTACAACCTGAGCGCGCTGGGGCGCAGTGTGGAGGCGCACCTGCGGGTGTTGGTAGACGCGTAAACTTCAAGGGGCCCATCACCGCTTGCGCCGCCCCATCGTGCTGCCTGCCGGATTGGGCGGTATTCCCCCGCTTTGGTCTGGCCGTGCTGGAGCAGCGCAAGGCGCAGCAGTTTTTTGACATTATGTTTGGCACCTTGAAGTTCTGCTCTTTACCCTCATGTCCACTGCATGAGTGAATCCCTGCACATCGTGTGTCCGCATTGCCACACCACCAACCGCGTTCGCGCTGACCAGCTGGGCAGTGCGCCTACCTGCGGTCAGTGCAAACAGGCCCTGTTTACCGCGCACTCTGTTGCACTGGACGAGGCGGCGTTTGACAAGCATGTGGCGCGCAGCCAGATCCCCCTGCTGGTGGATTTTTGGGCACCCTGGTGTGGCCCCTGCCGGGCCATGGCGCCTGCCTTTGACCAGGCCGCCGCGCAACTGGAGCCGCATATGCGCCTGGCCAAGGTCGATACCGAAGCCGTACCCAACCTGGGCGCACGTTTTGGCATTCGCAGCATTCCCACGTTAGCGCTGTTTGCCGGTGGGCGTGAGGTAGCGCGCCAAGCAGGTGCCATGGGGGCGGCAGACATTGTGCGCTGGGCCAAGGCGCACCAGCCATCCAACTAGTTGCCTAAACTATCGGGCAGGGTTTCAAACCGTTCTACAGCAGGCTTCTGATTTCTTTGAGCTGCGCTTGCAGGCTATGCACCTCAGCCCGCAGGGCGCCGATCTCATGCATCAGGTCGCGTTCAATCTGCCGCTCTTCGGTCTCGACAAACATGGCCGCCAGCGAGGCGGTAACCAGCGACAACACCGCCAGGCCCAGCAATACCACCAGCACTGCAAAGGCTCGGGACGCATGGGTGCTGGGAACAATGTCGCCATAGCCTACCGTCGCTGCGGTGGTAAAGGCTAACCACAATCCGTCGGACAAGGTTAAGGCGCGGGGCTCCAGTGCCCAAAAGCCCACGCCCCCCAAGCCCAGAATGCCAAGGCATAACACCAGCGAGTAAATTAACCCTCGCCGGGTAAGGAGCCGTTTGCGCTTTTGCCATGTCACCATGTGTGAAATGTACACGGCACAACTACCGGGTGTGTTTGATTTGCATCAACAGTTTTGGGCGCGTATGAAAAACATGCGTTGCGGGCAGGATGCAGCGCCAGTTGGAAAATTACCCGGCTAGCGCCACGTAGACGTTTTGCACATCGTCATTGCCATCAATCGCCGCCAAAAAGGCCTCGACCTCTTCCAACTGCGCGGCGCTGAGGTTAGCCGGGTTGACCGGGTTTTTGGGCTTGTAGCCCAGCTTGGCAGACAAGACGGTAAAGCCGTGGGCGGGCAGGGCGCGGCTGACCAGGTCCAGCTCGGCGGGGTCGGTGTAAAACACAGTGGTGGTCACGTTGCCGTCCTCGTTGGCTTCGCCAGGCTCCAGGTCTTGGGCGCCCGCTTCGATGGCGGCGGTATCGGCATCAGCGCCCCGCGCGGTAGGCTCGGCCTCGATCATGCCCAGATGGTCAAAATCCCAGGCCACTGAGCCAGAGGCCCCCAGCTGCCCTTTGCGAAACAGCACCCGCATCTCGGGGGCGGTGCGCTTGACGTTGTCGGTCAGGCATTCAACCATCACGGCCACCTGGTGCGGGGCAAAGCCTTCGTAAATCACATGCTCAAAACTCACGGCCTCGCCGGTCAGGCCAGCGCCTTTTTTGATGGCGCGGTCTAAAGTTTCTTTGGGCATGGAGACTTTGCGGGCCTGCTCGACCACCAGGCGCAGGCGCGAGTTGCTGGCTGGGTCGGCCCCGTTGCGGGCGGCCACCATGATGTCTTTGGCCAAACGGCCAAACAGCTTGCCTCTGGCGTTAGCTGCCAGTTCCTTGCCTTTTGCTTTCCACTGCGCGCCCATGTTTAAAATTCCTTGAGATTGAAGCGCACACTGGCGCTTGCATGGTTTGGGTTATTTGAGAGAGCCTAGGTTATACACCCACAGCCTGCAGAAGTGCGCGGGTGTACCAAAAGCTTGCGCAAAAATGTTTGCCAAACACCGCATAATGCATACCAACTGCGCCTGGGTGCAGATGTAATTTACTACATAATTGATAGCATATTGTGCTATATTCTATTGGGCTAGGGGCCTGTTTGCTTATGAAAAATGCCATGGTGTTGGTACACAAGGACGGGCGCGGGGTGTATACGCTCACGCTCAATCGGCCAGACAACTTTAACGCCCTGTCCGCCGAGATGATCAGCGCCGTGCAAGCCGCACTGGACACCGTGCACGCAGATGGTACGTCGCGCGCCGTGGTGCTGGCGGCTACCGGCAAAGCCTTTTGCCCAGGCCACAACCTCAAAGACATGGCAGCCAACCCGCAGCTGGCGTTTTACCAAACCCTGTTTGCGCAGTGCTCCAAAATGATGGTGTCGCTGGCCCGGCTGCCCGTGCCCGTGATAGCGCGGGTGCACGGCCTGGCTACGGCTGCGGGCTGCCAACTGGTGGCGCAGTGCGACCTGGCTGTGGCTTCGCCAGCGGCGCGCTTTGCTACCAGCGGCATCCACTACGGGCTGTTTTGCGCTACGCCCTCGGTGCCTCTGGTGCGCAGCCTGCAAGCCAAGCACGCTATGCATATGCTAGTGACAGGGGAGTTTATTGACGCAGCTACTGCGCTAATTTACGGTTTGATTAACGCCGTAGCGGCAGACGATTCAGCCGCCGCGCTAGACGCTGAGGTGGAAACACTGGTTGCACACATTTGCAAAAAGCCGCGCCTGGCGCTGCAAATGGGCAAAGAATTGTTTTACCGTCAGCAGGGCATGGGCCTGGAGGCGGCTTACCAGCTGGCGGGGCAAACCATGGCCGTCAATATGATGGACGCCTGCGCGCAAGAGGGCGTGCGCGCCTTTGTAGAAAAACGCCAACCTGGCTGGACACGATGAACGAAATTGACGAATTACTGGACGATATGGCCCGGCCCGACATCTGGGTTGAGGTGGTCAGCCTGCTGGGCTGCCTGGCGCTGGCCTATGTGCTGTGCCGCTACGTGTTTAAAGCGTTGAAGAGTCCGAAGGACTCGGTATGGTTTGGGCGCAATATTCTGGACGGCCTGATGTTTCCGGTGCTAGCCTTGGCGTTCACCTTTGCTGCCAACTATGCGGTAGAGCGTTACCAGCATCTGTCGGTGCTAAAGGTGGCGGTGCCGGTGCTGTTGTCGCTGGTGGGCATACGCCTGATAGCGCGCACGCTCACGGTGAGTTTTCCCAATTCTGGCTGGGCCCGGTTGACCGAGCGCTTGTTCTCTTGGGTGGCGTGGGTGCTGGCCATTTGCTGGATCATTGGGCTGCTGCCAGGCGTACTGGCTGAGCTGGATGCTATCAAATTGGCATTTGGCAAAGGCAAGGTGAGTTTGCGCACGATTATTGAGGGCTTGTTTTCAGCTGGCCTGGTATTGATAGTGACTTTGTGGATTTCATCGGCCATTGAGCGCCATGTGCTGCGCGACGCGGTGAATGATTTGTCGATGCGCAAAATCATGGCCAACGGCATTCGCGCGCTGCTGATTTTGTTTGGCATGCTGTTTGCGCTGTCGGCGGTGGGCGTAGATTTAACAGCGCTGTCGGTGCTGGGCGGCGCGCTGGGCGTGGGCCTGGGCTTTGGTTTGCAAAAGCTGGCCGCCAACTACGTGAGCGGCTTTGTCATTTTGTTTGAACGCTCGGTACGGATTGGCGACAGCGTGAAGGTGGACGGTTTTGAGGGCAAGGTCAGCGACATCAAAACCCGCTACACGCTGATTCGCGCGCTGAATGGCCGCGAGGCGATTATTCCGAATGAAAAAATGATTACCGAGCGGGTTGAAAACCTGTCGTTGGCCGACCCGAAAGTACTGGTGTCTACCTCCATTACCGTGGGCTACGACACAGACGTGGCGCTGGTGCAAGGCCTGTTGTGCAAGGCTGCATTGGCCAACACGCGGGTGCTGGCCGACCCTGAGCCAGTAGCGCACCTGACGCAGTTTGCTGCAGATGGGCT
This sequence comes from Polaromonas sp., assembly GCA_043766985.1. Taxonomy (GTDB): domain Bacteria; phylum Pseudomonadota; class Gammaproteobacteria; order Burkholderiales; family Burkholderiaceae_C; genus JAAFIP01. The sequence goes on along the minus strand of JAYUHM010000009.1, from coordinate 347 downwards.
GGAGTTCACGCTGCTGTTTTGGATCAGCGACCCGGACAACGGGCAGATGAATGTGAAGAGCCACATCAACGTGGATATTTTGCAGGCGCTGCGGGTGGCGAAAATTAGCATTCCTTATCCGCAGCGGGTGGTACATATGCGTACGGATGGGAGCGTAACTGCTCGCTGAATGCTACTTATTTAATAGCTTGTTGTGCCGTGCTTTATTGGGCTTGTGGCGGTTTCTGTGCCTTTTTTACTCTTAGCCTTGTGTACTCTTGTTTTGCACGGGATCAGGTCGGCGGTGTACTCAGCTACGCGGCTGTCCCCCGTGTTGGCCACGGGCCAACGACTCCTCCTGTATGCCG
>JAYUHM010000008.1:0-2800 GCA_043766985.1 Polaromonas sp. | reverse complement strand
TGTTGGAGATTGCGAAGACGCGTTTTGCAAGCTACGCCAACCTTTCCTAGTAAATCACATCACCCGAGCGCGTACGCTTTAGCCTTTGACGCGTCCATTGTTCAGCTTCAGCATCGCCTCCTTGGCAATACCCCCCGCGTCACCGCAACGAAGGTTGAAAATTCCGTGACGCTGATTTTGCCGTAGCAAGCTGCTGCTGAAGCGCCACAATCTGGCTCGTGATGGTGGTATCGCGCATGGCCTGCGCTAGTGGTAGGGCTTCGGTCAAGAGCGGGGCTGCCGTGGCGAAATCGCCTTGCTTGGCAGCGACGCGCGCCACTGAGAGCATGGAGGCAGGCAAAGAACCATGCACGTGGCCCATGCGTGACGCACCAACATCTTGACGCAACTGATAGGCGCGCTCCCAAAGTGCCCGTGATTTTTCCAGCTCACCTCGCGCCTCCAAGATCTCTGCCATGGAATTGCAGCCGATCATCTCAGCGACGCCATAGCGACCCTGAGCGCAAAGCACAATCATCTGCATAAAGAGTGTGACAGCTGAGTCTATTTCGCCCACTGCCTGCTTCGCAAAGCCCGCGTTCCAGAGGCTGAAGCCATAGCCCCAGCTACCGGGATACCGCGCTGCAATGGACAGACCAGTTTGCGTGCGTGCCACAGCCGATGATGCATCACCGTTGAACACATCGCACTCGCCGCGTAGGCAGTACAGCATGCCCAAGATCAGCGGGGGCTCTGCGTGGTCTGATAAGAGATCGATACCCTCATCAAGCCAGCCGGCTGCGGCCTGCCAATCATCAGTATCGTGCCCCACCAAAAACCCTAAGCCGAACAGGCCTGCCGCGCGCAGCTCGGGGGGAGCGTTTGTCGCTGCCGCAAGCGCTTGCTGCATCCAGCCAATGCCTTCGTGCAGCTTGCCCTGCGTCCACCAAAAACTAGTCAACCCTGCGCACAGGCCCAGCGCAGCTTCGGGCGCAATGTGCAGCAGTCTAGCAAGCGCTACGCGCAGGTTGTCCTCAATGTGCCCAATGGCCTCTATGTGCGGCCGCTCAGGGCCGCTGGTAAGTCCCGCACAGGCGGGTAGCGTGGTATCGAGGTAAAAGTGCGCATGACGATCCCTCAGATCATCTTGTTCTCCCGCGCTGGCAAGCTGCTCCAGCGCGTATTGGCGGATGGTCTCCAGCAACTGGTAGCGGCCACTGTCGCCCGCCTTCATGAGTAGCGATTTCTCCACCAGTCGGGCGGTCAGGTCGGCCATTTGTGCTGGGTTTTGTTGCGGCGTGGCACAGACACCGTTGATGGCGGCCAAGTCAACCGCCCCCGCAAACACGGCCATGCGGTATAGCAAGCTGCGTTCGTCTGTGCTGAGTAACGCATCACTCCACGCCACCGTGGCACGAAGTGAGCGTTGGCCGCCGTCGGCACGGCGTGCCGCGCGGGGCAGCAAGTGAAATAAATCGTCAAGGTGCAGGTGGATGTCTTCCAGATCAAGCCCCATGGCACGTGCTGCGGCCAGCTCAATGGCCAGAGGCAGGCCGTCAACCCGACGGCAAATCTCTGCGACTAGGCGGCTCGCGTGCTCGGTTTTGAGCGACTCTGCATGGCGCACACCCACGCGTGCGCGAAACAGTTGTACGGCAGGGCTGGCGTCAATTGCATCCAGGCTGGCCTCACTCCCCCCACTCTCTATTAACCCCGCCAAGGGCAGCGACAGTGGTGCCAGCCGGTGGCTCACCTCGCCATCGACCCACAGCGGTTCGCGGCTAGTGGTCAGAATGTGCAACCGGGGCAGCCGCGCTGTCAAAGCGTCCACCAAATCAGCGACGGCGAGGGCGACATGCTCGCAGTTGTCAAGCACCAGCAGCAGGTCTTTATCAACCAGCCATTGTGTAAGCGCCTCCAAATAAGCCAGCCCACCCGAGCGCGAGAGCCCCACGGCTGCTGCCACTTCTGCGGCAACTAGCTCCGCAGAACGCAAAGGGGCCAACCAAACCGTGACGACTCCATCGGCAAAGGCTCCAGTCGACGCGTTGTTGGCAGGCGTGGCGACAGCGGCTGCTACCGTACTTGCCAGTGCGGTCTTGCCCACGCCGCCAGGGCCGACCAGCGTGGTGACCGCAGTGGTTTGCACGCAGTTCATCACGTCAGCAATTTCTTTGTCGCGACCAACGAGCTGGCGTGGGCGCAAGGTAGCATATGGGGGCGCAAAGTTCGGCACTTTCACATCGGGTACCTCCCGTGTTTCCCGTGCGTTCCGGGCATCAATGGCTCCCACGTCCAGCGTGATTTGGTAGCCACGCCCACGCACCGTGCGAATGGCGTGCGCTCCGAGCACCTTGCGCAGGGCTGAAATGTGTACGTGCAGATTGTTTTCCTCCACAACACGCCCTGGCCACACCCGTGCAAACAGGCTGGCCGCGCCATGTACCTCACCAGGCGCCTGCGCCAGCGTCCATAAAAGATCAAAAGCGCGATCACCCAAATCGGCGACGTGGTCGCCATGTACCAGCGTACGGCGGTTGGGATGCAGTGTCCATTCGCCCAGAGTGAGTGTCTGTTCGGCCATATTGATTTTTCCTTCCGTCAAGTCTATCTGATTCAGGTTAATTCAGATTTCTTTAAGACACAAGCTCGCGCGGTTGTGGGACTATCAAGACTCACCCATCAGTCACTTAACCACACTAGGAGAACGACATGACAAACATGACTACGCATTCAGACACTATCACCAATTTGTATGCTGCATTCGGACGCGGTGACGTCCCATACGTGCTTGCTACTTTCGCACCGAACATTCGTTGGA
>JAYUHM010000007.1:0-2811 GCA_043766985.1 Polaromonas sp. | reverse complement strand
CGGTGCCTACCTTTTGCCCAATGGCGCGGCCCTCGGCCAGCACGGTGCCCCGGTTTTTCAGCTTGTAGCGCATCTCGGCTTTGCCTTTGGCTTGGCTTTTGACCGTCTCGGGGCGGGCTTGCAAAATGTAGATTTGCCCGTCAGTGCCGTCTTTGCCCCACTCGATGTCCATGGCGCGGCCGTAGTGCTCTTCGATGATGAGGGCGTATTTGGCGAGTTGCTCTACGTCGGCATCGGTCAGCGAGAAGCGGTTGCGCTGCTCGGTGGGTACGTCGATGGTTTTGACCAGTTTGCCGCTGCTTGTTTTTTCTTCCGCAGATGCGAACACCATCTGGATGAGCTTGGAGCCCAGGTTGCGGCGAATCAAAGCGCGCTTGCCCGCTTTGAGCATCGGCTTGTGCACATAAAACTCGTCCGGGTTCACCGCGCCCTGCACTACCGTCTCACCCAGGCCGTAGCTGCTGGTGATAAACACCACTTGGTCAAAGCCGCTTTCGGTGTCCATGGTGAACATCACGCCTGCAGCGCCCGTGTCACTGCGCACCATGCGCTGCACGCCTGCACTCAGGGCCACGTCGGCATGGGCAAAGCCTTTGTGCACGCGGTAGCTGATGGCGCGGTCGTTGTAGAGGGACGCAAACACTTCTTTCATCTTGTGCAGCACGGTGTCGATGCCTACGACGTTCAAGAAGCTCTCTTGCTGGCCTGCGAAGGAGGCGTCGGGCAAGTCCTCTGCCGTGGCGGAGGAACGCACGGCAAACGATGCAACCGGGTTACCTGCGCTTAAGGTAACGAAGGCCTCACGAATGGCTTTTTCCAAATCAGCCGGAAAGGGCTGCGCCTCGACCATGGCACGAATCTCACCACCCACGGTAGCCAGCGCGCGCACGTCATCGGTGTTCAGCGCATTGAGCTTGGCATTGATTTTGTCGTCTAGCCCTGCGTGTTTTAAAAACGCACGAAAGGCGTGCGCCGTGGTGGCAAAGCCGGTGGGCACTTTCACGCCCGTGGGCAGCTGCGAGATCATCTCGCCCAAGCTGGCGTTTTTACCGCCAACGGACTCAACGTCGCTGTTTCTTAGGTTCTCAAACGGAACGACCAGGGCGGTCGCATCAAATAGTTTGGACATGGGGAATCTCCTGAAGTTAAAACTGGTTGCGCCGCGCCACCACCCGTTGCGCCAGGGGCAACGGCTAGAAGGACAGACGCATGGCACCCCGCTTGGCTGTGAGGGCCAATGCTTTGGTTTTCTTGGAATAGGCGGGCGTGGTGCATGAAAGTTCGGATAATGCAGGTATTGTAGGCTGTCAAAAGCCAAGACTGACTTGCATATTACTGAAGCACACTATGCCCAACCGCACCGTATTTTTCGTCTCTGACGGCACCGGCATCACCGCCGAAACCTTTGGTAACGCCATTCTTGCCCAGTTTGAGATGCAGCCGCGCCACGTGCGCCTGCCCTTCATCGACACCATGGACAAAGCGCACCAGGCCGTGCGCCAGATCAAGCACACCGCCGAGGTGGAGGGCAAAAAGCCTATCGTCTTCACCACCTTGGTCAATATGGAGGTACTGCATGTCATTCAAGAAGGCTGCAAAGAGGTTTGTATGCTGCTGGACATGTTTGGCACCTTCGTCAACCCACTGGAACACGAGCTGGGTATTAAAAGCAACCACCGCATTGGCCGCTTTAGCGATGTGAGCAAAAGCAAGGCATACCATGACCGCATCGAGGCCATTAACTTCAGCCTGGCGCACGACGACGGGCAGAGCAATAAAGACCTGGAGCATTCGGACGTGATTTTGGTGGGCGTAAGCCGCAGCGGCAAAACGCCTACGTCACTGTACTTGGCCATGCAATACGGCCTGAAAGCCAGCAACTACCCGCTGATCCCCGAAGACTTTGAGCGCCAACACCTGCCGCCCGCGCTAACGGCGCATAAAAAGAAAATCTTCGGCCTGTCTATATTGCCTGAGCGCCTGAGCGAGATTCGCAACGAGCGCAGACCCAATTCGCGCTACGCCAGCCTGGACAACTGCCGCATGGAAGTAGCCGAGGCCGAAGCCATGATGCGCCGCGCCGGCATACGCTGGCTGTCCACTACCACCAAGTCCATTGAAGAGATTGCCACCACCATATTGCAGGAGATCAGACCTGAGCGCTTGGTGTATTGACGCGGGTGACACTATATATTTAATAGCTGCTTGTGCTATGTTCTATTGGGCTGATGGGTCTTTTTAGCACTAAATCTGCAAAAATGCACTTTGAAGCAACGCCTGCCGTCTAGTCCTTGCGAAAATCTTCAAAACACCCGTTCATAGACCAGTTGTGAAACACTCGCGTCTATAACGGCACGCGCATCCGATTGCGTTTCAATCCACACTCGTCATCAAAGACGGGCGAACCGGACAACGTTAAGCCCGTAGCCCGGCGTGCCGAGGTTTCAATCCACGCCCGTCATCGAAGACGGGCGAACCACTTGCCAAGGCTGTTTATGTCTGTACCTGATGCTGTTTCAATCCACGCCCGTCATGCCATCTGGCGCGGGCAATTTCAACCTTACGATTTTCTCGTAAGATTGCCCGGACCCCGCCTTCAGCTTCAATTTGCGCTTCAGGTCTGACCAATACCGATTGGCATGGGTACTTTAAGCTAACACCTACACCACATCAATCACTGAGAATCACCAGGTTTCAGTGCCCTCGTCATAGATGCGGCGAATGCTTTGGCCTTCAAACTCGGTGGGAAGGATTTTCATTGCATGCAAATGGCTTTAAGCATAAACCTATCCCCGCTCACGCGGGGGAAAC
>JAYUHM010000006.1:0-7495 GCA_043766985.1 Polaromonas sp. | reverse complement strand
TGGTAGGCGATGTAGCTTGCAGTCATCTATCTATAACGCTCTACCCTCACCGCTGGTGGACTCGGTTGTGCTGGCTTCTGCCGCCCAGACTCCTAGCTGCCTGCGCCACCAAGCCAGAGCCTGCTGCGCCCCCACCGGCCGCACCACCCGTGGTTGCAGCCGCGCCCGCCCCTGCGCGGGCCCCGGTACAAGCGCCGGCGCCAGCCCCCGCGCCCGTCGTGGTAGCCACCTCACCCGGTGCACTTGCTTTGAACGACGGTATCGCCGCCTTCCAAAAAGGCGAATACCGGCGCGCCGAAGCCAAACTGGCCGAGAGCCAAAAGCTGGGCCTTAACTACTCCGACGAGCAGCAGCGTGCCTACAAAACCCAAGCCTTTCTGTACTGCGTTACCAAGCGCACAGCATGGTGCGAAAAGTCCTTTCAGTCTGCTTTTGACATTAACAGCGCCTTTGAATTAACCCGCGCAGAACGCGGCCACCCCGTATGGGGCCCGGTATTTGCCAAAGTGCAAAAGAAGCAACCCAAATAACGCTGGCCAGCTGCGGCCCCATGCCAGCGCTATTTTCCAATGGTTTTAGCCTTCAAGCCCAATAGAGCATAGCACAAGCAGCTATTAATTATATAGCGCACTCTTAGTGCCGCGCATTTTGTACGCGAGGGAATTTTTCTCCATTGGGATATTTTTCTCGCCTCCATTGTGGGAAGCCACACGGCAAAACCTGCCCTTGGCTATCGCCCACGGCGATAATTACGCATGCACTCTCAGGCAGTAGCCCCCCCACTAGACACACCCTCCGGCGCGCAGCCAGGCTCACTGCCCGAGCTGTTTTTTGCCTTCAACAGCGTAGCGCTGCAAGGCTTTGGCGGTGTGCTCACCATCATTCAGCGTGAGATGGTGGACAAGCGGCGCTGGATGACGCAGCAGCAGTTTATTGAAGACTGGGCCGTGTCGCAAATACTGCCCGGTGGCAACGTGATTAATCTGTGCATTATCTTGGGCAACCGCTATTTTGGCTGGCGTGGCGCGCTGGTGGCGCTGGCGGGTATTTTGACGGTTCCCATGTTCATCGTGCTGGTGTTGGCCACCTTGTATGTGCAGTTTGAGCATGTGCAAGCCGTGGCAGGCGCGGTACGCGGCATGGGGGCCGCAGCGGCCGGCTTGATCGGTGCGGCAGCCATCAAAATGCTCAGCGGGTTAAAGAAAAACCTGCTGGGTGCCAAGGTGTGCATTGCACTGATAGCTATGACGTTTATAGCGGTAGGCCTGCTGCGCCTGCCGCTGCTTTATACCGTGCTGGGCTTGGGCGTACCGGCGTTTGCCGCGGCGTGGGTGGTGGTGCGGCGCGATGAATTGCGTGCCAGTGGCGGTGCACCATGAGTTTTGACCAATGGTTTTCGCTGTTTATGCATTTTCTGCTGCTGTCCCTGCTGGCCGTGGGCGGCGCCATCACCACGGCACCCGACATGCAGCGCTTTGTGGTGGAGCGCCAAGGCTGGCTGAGTGACGCCCAATTTAACGCCAGCATCGCCATTGCACAAGCGGCGCCTGGCCCTAACGTGCTGTTTATCCCCCTGATTGGCTGGCAAACCGGCCTGGCGCTGGGCGGCACCTACTGGGCCGCCGCAGCCGGCCTGAGCGCCACCTTTATCGGCATTATGTTGCCCAGCAGCGTGTTGACGTTTGCCACAGCACGCTGGCTGCACAACAACCCTCAGCATATCGTTGCCCGCGCCAGCAAAGCGTCGTTAGCACCTATTTCTATAGCGCTATTGATTGCTACCGCATGGTTACTGACAGCCTCCCACAACCAACCCAGCAAAGACTGGCCGCTATGGCTGTTGACCGCTGCGTGTCTGGGGGTTGCATGGCGCACAAAGGCCCACTTGCTATGGATGCTGGGCGCCGGGGCCTTGCTTGGCGCCCTGGGGCTAGTTTAGGCCAGCACCTCACGCTCATACGCGTGCAATGACGGCAGGCCACCGGTATGCAGAAACAGCACGCGCTCCCGGGGCTTGAAAAACCCTTTGCGCGCCAAACCAATCAAGCCTGCCATGATCTTGCCGGTGTACACCGGGTCCAGCAAAATGCCTTCGCTACGCGCCAGCATTTGCACGGCCTCGACCATCATATCGTTGGGAATGGAATACTTGGGCTGCCAGTAGCCGCCCACGCTAACCACCGCCTCGCGCGGGATGGTCATGTTCAGGCCCAGCAAATCGGCCACGGCTTGCGCCTCTTTATGTACCAAGGGTTCTTGGTCTGCCGGGTCGCGGCTTACGCCTATGCCCACGATGGGGATTTGGATATGGTTACCCAAAAACCCCGCCAGCAGCCCGCCATGGGTGCCGGAGCTGCCCGAGCCCACCACCACACGGTCGATCTGCACGCCATGCTCAAAAAACTGCTGTTGCAGCTCTTGCGCGCAGGCCACATAGCCCAGCCCGCCCAGCGCGTTAGAGCCACCGCCGGGAATGATGTAGCCCTTGCGGCCCTGCGCAGCCAGCTCGCCCTCTACCTTGCGCATGGCGTCCAGCATATTGCTGCCAGCGGGCACTACGGTGAGCGACTCAACCCCCATCAAGCGGAACATAAAGTGGTTACCGCTGGCCGTCTCGCTAAAGCTGCCCGGAACCCGCTCTTCAATTACAAAGCGGCACTTCAAGCCCTCTTTGACGGCTGCGGCCAAGGTAATGCGGCAGTGGTTTGACTGCGGAGCGCCGCAAGTAATAAGGGTATCGGCGCCTTGGGCCAGCGCGTCGGCCACCAAAAACTCCAGCTTGCGGGTTTTGTTACCACCGGGAAACAAGCCCAACATGTCGTCACGCTTGATCCACACCTCGGGGCCTACGCCGCCAGGGCAACTGGCCGCCAGCGCATAGCTAAAACGCGGCATTGACTCAAGCGGGGTGTCAAAAGACGTGTAACGCCTGCGGGGGAAACGTGAGAGATCCATAGTGCCGTCCTGTTTTAGTTTTACCGTGGGCTCTCAAAGAACACGTAGTTAGATGCGTAGTCGCTGATCTCAAAGTACACGCGCTTTTCGCCGGGGTCGGCGATCATGTTGAGGTTCTCGTCCAGCACGCCGTAGCCGTAGCGGTAGGGGCGCGGCTTGTTGTCATCGGTACCCATGGCGGTGGAGAGTTTGTCAATTTTCAAAAAACGGCGCGCTACTTTATCGCCGGCATAGATCTCCAGCACACCGTTGGTGCCGGTCCAGTTCTGGATGTCGCGCTGGATCTTGTTTTGTTGCTCTTGTGTGCAGCTGGCCAAGGTCGCAACAGCACAAGCAGCTACAAAAACTGCAGCTATCCGGGTAAATTTCATAGTCAAGTCCTAGGGTGTTGAAGAAGGCGTAGAGGTGTTCAGCCTGAATGGAAAGACGCTCAAGTTTAAGTGCGCTGGCGCAGCGCTTCGTACAGGCACACGCCGCTGGCTACCGACACGTTCAGGCTCTCTACGGCGCCGCGCATGGGGATGCTGACCAGCTCGTCGCAGGTTTTGCGCGTCAACTGGCGCATGCCAGCGCCTTCGGCACCCAGCACCAGTGCCACAGGGCCTTTCAGGTCGACGTCGTAGATGGTTTTTTCTGCGTCGTCGCTGGTGCCAATAATCCAGATATTGCGCTCTTTCAGCTCGTTCAAGGTGCGCGCCAGGTTGGTCACCATAAAGTAGGGCACGGTCTCAGCCGCGCCGCTGGCCACTTTGGACACCGTGGCGTTAATGCCCACTGCGTGGTCTTTTGGCGCTATCACTGCGTGAGCGCCCGCGCCATCGGCCACGCGCAGCACAGCGCCCAGGTTGTGCGGGTCGGTCACGCCGTCCAGTACCAGAATCAGTGGGTTGGTTTTTTCTGCCGACGCTTCAAGCTCTTCCAGCAGTTCGTCCAGTGACGTCGCTTGGGCTACGGGCTGGGCCAGCGCCACCACGCCTTGGTGGCCATGGCCGCCGGACATCTTGGCCAGGCGCAGGCCATCGGCTTCAATCAAACGCACCTGCGCTTCATTGGCTTTGTCAATAAAGCTTCGCATGCGCGCATCACGCCGTGACGCGTCGTAGTAAATTTCAATCACGGAGGCGGGCGCGGTTTTTACCCGCACACCTACGGCGTGAAAACCGTAGAGAATTTTTGTAGCTGACATGGCTTGATTATCACGGTTATGGTTAAGCGCTTCTTTTTAGCCGGATCGGTCTACATATTTCGATAGCCTGAAGAGCATTTTTTACCCCTCAGTAGGCCGCCAAAGCAGTCATAATCACTACTAAATAAATAGCACATTGTGCCTTATTTTATTGGGCTATCAGCCTATCAGGCCTATAAATCTACTCAATAGATGCAATCTGCCCGGCCTCAATGGTAATGCGCTTGGCGCAGCGCGTGGCGATGCCTCGGTCATGTGTAACCAACACCAGCGTGGTACCCAGTTCGGCATTCAGCGCAAACATCAACTCCATCACCTTCTCTCCCGTAGCGTGGTCCAGGCTGCCGGTGGGCTCGTCGGCCAGCAGCACGGCGGGCTGCACTACAAAGGCGCGGGCCAGGGCTACGCGCTGCTGCTCGCCACCGCTCATCACCTTGGGGTAGTGGCCTAGGCGCTCGGCCAGGCCAACGCGCTTGAGCATGTCGGTAGCGGCTTGGCGCGAGTCTTTGCGGCCAGCCAGCTCCAGGGGCAGCATCACGTTTTCTAGCGCGCTGAGGTTACCCAGCAGCTGAAAGCTCTGGAACACAAAACCCACCTTTTGCGCACGCCAGGCAGCGCGGTCGTCCTCGTCAATGGCAAACAAGTCTTGCCCGGCCAAATGAACTGTTCCGCGCGTAGGGGTGTCCAAGCCAGCAATGATGGACAACAAGGTGCTTTTGCCCGAGCCAGAAGCACCGACAATAGCCACTGTGTCCTTGGCATGTATTGAAAAATCAATATCACGCAAAATATCCAGGGTACCGGTGGAGTCCGTCACGCTTTTAAATACATGCTCTACTGAAATAATGGAATCTGCCATGGGGTTACATCTTTTGAACTTATTTAAACGCCACTTTACCGCGAGTTGGCTGGTTTGCTGCGCTTTGGGGCTATCGGCTGTGGCCACCAGCGCGTGGGCCCAAGCGGCCCAACCAGCTAAAACGGCTTCGCCAAACCCGGTGGTCTTGGTAGTGGGCGATTCACTCAGCGCCGAGTATGGCCTGAAACGCGGCACCGGCTGGGTGGCCTTGCTGGAGAAAAAACTCGTCGAGGAAAAAATCAAAGCCACTGTCGTCAACGCCAGCATCAGCGGCGACACCACCTCGGGCGGCCGCTCGCGCCTGCCTGCGCTGCTGACCCGGCACAAGCCCACGCATGTCATCATCGAGCTGGGCGGCAACGATGCGCTTCGTGGCCTGCCCTTAAGCATGACGGCTGACAACCTAGCGTTTATGACCGATGCAGCGCAAAAAACCCACGCCAAGGTGCTGCTGGTAGGCATGCAGCTACCACCCAACTACGGCGCAGACTACAGCAAACAGTTTGCAGGTACTTTTGACAAAACTGCTGCGGCTAAAAAAACCGGCCTGGTACCTTTCTTCCTCAAAGACATTGCCGATGGCGCCGACCCGCTCAAACTGTTCCAAACCGACCGCATCCACCCCAAAGAAGAAGCCCACCCCATCATGCTGGCCAACTTGTGGCCGGAGCTGAAAAAGCTGCTCAAATAGCCCCATGCCCCTTACCAAAATCAGCGCCCCCGACGCATTAGCCCAACTGGGTAGCTTCAACACCATCATAGACGCTCGCAGCGAGAGCGAATACGCGCTGGACCGCTTGCCCGGTGCCGTCAACTGGCCCACGCTCAACGACGCGCAGCGCCACGAAGTGGGCACTGAGTATGTGCAAATCAGCGCCTTTGATGCGCGCAAAAAGGGCGCCGTGATGGCGGCGCGCAATATTGCCAACCATATCGAGGCGCACACCGCCGATAAACCCAAGGGCTGGAAGCCACTGGTTTATTGCTGGCGCGGCGGCCAGCGCAGCGGCTCGCTGTCGCTGGTATTGTCGCAAATTGGTTTTGATGTGCACATTATTGACGGCGGCTACAAAGCCTTTCGCGCTGAAATGCTGCTGGACACGGCGCGCCTGGCCGACAAGTTCAATTACCGGGTGATCTGCGGCCCCACTGGCAGCGGCAAAACCCGGCTACTCACCTCACTGTCCGCTGCGGGTGCGCAGGTACTCGACCTGGAAGCCCTGGCCGAACACCGCAGCTCGGTACTGGGCCTGATCCCTGGCCAGCCCCAGCCCAGCCAAAAACAATTCGATACCCGGGTATGGCATGCCCTGCGCAGCTTTGACCCGGCACGCGTCGTGTGGGCCGAAAGTGAGAGCAAGAAAGTAGGCAACGTGAGCGTACCCGACGCGCTGATGGCCGCCCTGCGCGCATCTCCCTGCGCGCGGCTGGAGTTACCCATCGAAGAGCGCGTGCAGTTGCTGATGGAAGACTACGATTTTTTCGTTAAAGACCCAGCGTTTTTCTGCACCCGCTTGGATGTGCTGAAAGACCTTCGCGGCAAAGCTGTGATAGACGACTGGAAAGCGCGCGTGCATGACGGTAAGGTAGAAGGCGTGGTGCGCGAACTGCTGGAGCTGCACTACGATCCCGGCTACGCTACATCTACGAGGCGCAATTACCAGCGGTTTGACGCTAGCTATCTAATAGCTGCCGGTAATCGCTCCACTTTGGCTAGCCGTGATTTTTGCTTGACGATATTGACGGACACGGCAAGCTGATCGTCTACTAAGCCTGTACAGAGCAGCCAGTTTTTGTGGGCTAAGAGTTACTACGCCACGCCAGCAAGCTTTGCAAACGCGCTCACCACCTCAGGGGGTGCCTGCACCAGCTCGATCAACACGCCCTCGCCAGCAATCGGGAACTCATCGTTGCTTTTGGGGTGTAAAAAGGTAATGTCGTAACCGGCAGCGCCTTTGCGAATGCCACCGGGTGCAAAGCGTACGCCTTTGGCGGTAAGCCAGTCCACCGCTTTGGGCAGGTCGTCAATCCACAGACCCACATGGTTGAGTGGGGTGGTATGCACAGCGGGCTTTTTATCCGGGTCAATGGGCTGCATCAAGTCCACCTCTACCTTAAACGGACCGCTGCCGATGGCGCAGATGTCTTCGTCTACGTTCTCACGCTCGCTTTTATAGTTGCCCGTGACTTGCAGGCCGAGCATATCGACCCAGAGTTTTTGCAAGCGGGTTTTGTCAGTGCCGCCGATGGCGATTTGTTGAATACCGAGGACTTTAAAGGGGCGGGTCATTGGGGATACGGATCTTGGGAATGATGGAGGGAAGATACAAAAAAACGCAGAGAAGCGTCTAAAAAATTAATTCAATGCGCCTGACAGCAACTGTGCGGACTGCACTCGTTGCACGCCCGCCGCCAGCATGGATTGCCAAGCGCTGGCCAGCGAGCCACTAAGGTCTATAGCGCGGCAGGCATCTTCCATCACCACGGCCTCCAAG
>JAYUHM010000005.1:0-7495 GCA_043766985.1 Polaromonas sp. | reverse complement strand
GCCGGTGCTGGTCTTGCGCCACCACCAACATGTCGCGCGCCTGGGGTGAATTGGTCTGCGTAACAACAAAAGCGGAGGGCGATGCAAAAGGCAGGCTGACAACGCGCTCGAGCTGGCGTGCGGTAACCGGACTGCCAGCCATCTCGCACAACAGCCCATGAAACTGCTGGTTCAGCTCCACATAGCTTGAAAACGCCTCATCGTTCAGCGCGCTATGCGCCAACACGTCGTCGATCTTTTTCAGGCACTGCCTTGCGTCCAGTAGCACCGCAGTGGCTGCGCCACGCTCGGCCGCCAACCGCGCCAGCAAGCCCTCCAGGGTGCCGCGCAGTTCAATGGCATCGGCAATATCGTGCTCGCTAAAAGCTTTCACCGCATAGCCACCGTTGGGCAGGGCCTCAATCAAGCCCTCTTGCTCCAGGCGCATCAATGCAGCGCGGATGGGGGTACGCGACATGCCTAGCCGCTCAACAATGGCCAGCTCGGCAATACGTGCGCCACCGGGCAACTCGCCACCAAGAATCAGCTCGCGCAATTGCAGCTGCGCCCGCACCGCCGCGCTGCCTTGCGCTGTTTCGGTGGGGCTTGCGGCAACTGCCGCTGTGCTGCCTATGTCATTAGCTATTAACTTCATAGTAATATTGGCTTTCCTCGTTGGTGTTTACTGTTACTTGCGCAAGTTTTTACACTACCTGCCGAATCGGAATAACCGCCAACGGCGATTTTTCTGCTGCCACCAGCTTGTCGATCAATTTGCGCGCCCACATGGAACCGGCATCAATATTGAGGTTGTAAAACTGGTGGTCGGGGTGCTCATCCATGGCAATCTGCTGCGCTTCCAGTACATGCTCGTCCTCTCGGAAAATACTGGCCACGCCTTCGCTTAGCTGGTGCGTCAAGCGTTGCTCGCCCAGGCAGTAGTTGCGCGCAAAAGCCCAAAAGTAGTGGCAGGTGTTGTCGGTAGCAGGTGTGACGGTATTCAGCACCACCCCGTTAACGCCTTTTTCGCGATTGCTCTGCCTGGCGTCGCCCTGGTTGCCGCCTGGCGGCACCGCACCGGTACCCGTTTGGGCTACGCCCACGTCAATATTGATGGTGCATGGCGCTTCAAATTTGATAATTTGCCAACGGTCTACCTTACCCTCGTAGCCCAGGGCTTGCTTGATCTGCCCGGCCCAAAACGGCGGCGCGTCAATGTTTTCCATCCAGCGCGTCACAGTGGCCTTGCGCTCGCCGTGGGTGGCCACAAATGGCGCCTCCGCCACGGCCCGCTGGCCAATACTAGAGCCGTGCACAAACGTCTCGTGGGTGAGGTCCATCAGGTTGTCCACCACCAAACGGTAGTCGCAATTGACGGTAATGAGCTTGCCGTCACCAGCCCAAGCCGGGTCGTCGTTCCAATGCATGTCGGGTACCAGCGCAGGGTCAGCCTTGGCCGGGTCGCCGGGCCACACCCAGATAAAGCGGTGCTTCTCTATCACCGGGTAGCTGCGCACGCAGGCCGAGGGGTTGAGCGTTTCCTGGCTGGGCATGTGGGTGCAGCGGCCCTGCGCGTTGTACACCAGGCCGTGGTAGCCACAGACCAGCTCATCGCCCTCCAGGTGCCCCATGGACAGCGGCAGCAAACGGTGCCAGCAGGCATCTTCCAGCATGGCGACCTTGCCATCGGTTTGCCGAAACATGACCATTTTTTGCTTGCAGACTGTGCGGGCCAACAGCTCGCGCTTGACCTCTACATCGTAGGCCGCAGCGTACCAGGCATTGAGCGGAAACGAGGATTTAGACGCGTTCATGGATACGCATTGTATACATTTATTGATGATTTCAGCGCTAAAACCATCGTTTTACGACTATTTTTGACATTACTGTATTCTTAACGGGGCAGATTAAGTGCTATAGAATTGTCGCACCCCATATCAGGAGACAACCATGTCCAGCACCGTCAGCCACCCCAAACTCCCCGCCCGCTTCGACCACGTGGGCAGCTTTCTGCGCCCGCAGTATTTGCTGGAAGCACGCGCTGAAAAAGCCAAAGGCGCTATTACCGCTGAGGAATTGCGCATGGTGGAAGACAAAGCCATCGCTGAAATCGTCCAGTTCCAAGAGTCTGTAGGCCTCAAAAGCATCACCGACGGCGAGTTTCGCCGCACCTACTTTCATACCGACTTTCTGGAACAACTGGGCGGCGTAGAAGTCGGCATCCCCGTCACCGTCCAGCGCCCCGACGGCACGATGGAGCTGGCCCCGCCGGTGATGAAGGTGGTGGGCAAAGTGCACCACGCCAAGAACATCCAGTTAGCCGACTTTGAATACCTGAAAACCCAAGTTAGCAAGGGCAACACGCCCAAGGTCACCATCCCCAGCCCCACCATGCTGCACTTTCGCGGTGGCCGCGCAGCCATCAGCAAAACCCACTACCCCGAGCTGGACCCGGCCTTTTACGAGGACGTGGCCAAGGCCTACGGCGACGAGCTGCGCTCACTCAGCGCAGCCGGTTGCAACTACGTGCAGATGGACGACACCAACCTGGCCTACCTGTGCGACCCCAAGATGCGCGAAGCCGCCAAGGCCCGTGGCGACGACCCCAATGAACTGCCACACCGCTACGCCATGTTCGTCAACAAAGTGGTAGCGCAAAAGCCCGCTGGCATGACCCTGGCCATGCACCTGTGCCGCGGCAACTTCAAAAGCACCTTTGCCGCCAGCGGCGACTACGAGCCCGTAGCCGAAGCCCTGCTGGCCGAGATGGACATTGACGCCTACTTTCTAGAGTACGATGACGACCGCAGCGGCGACTTCCGCCCCCTGCGCTTCTTGCCCAAAGGCAAAACCATGGTGCTGGGCCTGGTGACCACCAAGTTTGGCCAGATGGAGAGCAAAGACACCCTCAAGCGCCGCATCGACGAGGCCGCTAAATACGTGCCTATGGACCAGCTCGCCCTGTCGCCCCAGTGCGGCTTTAGCAGCACCGTGCACGGCAACAACATTGCGGTGGAAGACCAGCGCAGCAAGCTGCGCTTGGTGATTGAGACCGCCAATGAGGTGTGGGGCAGCAACTAAGCAAGGTACATCCACCATGAAGCCCACTACACACGTTCTGCTGTTGGCCCTGCTCAGCGCAGCCACCTTGCAGGGGTGCACTATCATCGCCATCGCGGACACAGTGGGCACCCTGGCAGTTAAGTCTGCAGGTGTCGCCGCTGATGCCGCGATTGGTACCGCTAAAGTAACCGTGAAAGCGGCCAGTGCCATCGCAGAAGCGGTTATACCCGGCAAGAACTAAACGCTGGCCATACAGGCTGGCGAGGGCCTCAGCGTGTTTACTCTGGCATTTTCCGGCTTGGCGTCAAGTCGGCCAATTTTTGCGGCTCTAAATGCTCGCGCAGAAACTTCTGCAATACGTCAGACTGTGTTTTGCTAAAGCATTTTCGATAAGCCTGTCCGTGGCTCGACGCAAAAAGTGGGATGTCGCACTCAACGCCCGCAATCGTCTTTTCTGGCATGCGCAACACGGTCGTGCCCTTGATGCGCGTGAGAAATGCCAGGTCTTCTGGCGAGTTGTATGCGTCATTTTCAAACGCAAACACTAGCGCTTGAATGCGCTCAGCAGACGATATCTCCGCAGTCTGCGCTTCGTGGCGCTGTTGCCAAATGTCTGGCCGCCACCGCTTCTTGCCAGCAAAGGCCGGCGCAAACGCTATTACGGCGTTAACACCGCCTGGGTGCCTCTTTTGGTGCAGCAGGGCCGCCCACCCGCCAGCAGACTGACCCACAAGAACGATGCGAGAGGCGTCTACACCTGCGCGGCCCAGCGCTTGCAGGGTCTGCTCAATGGCTTCTACGCGTTGGTCAATTTTGAGCGGTTCGCCCATATTGGTAGCGCGGCCATGGCAGGGTGCAAAAACCACCAACTCCAAACCGGCCACGTGTGTACCGGCCAACTCTTTAACAACCTCGGGCACCGAAAAGCCTGGCGTCTCACCATCGGGATCGCAGGTGTCGTCGATTTTTTCTATCATCGAGCCGTGCAAAAACAGGACAACGGCTTTGGACTTGGGGTTTGGAATACTGAGCACGCGCTGGTTTTGCCACTGGGATTTTTTGGGTACAAGCTCGCCTGGCACGTTAGCCTTGGCGTTCAAACAGCCAATCACCAGAACCACCGCCCGGCTGGTTTTGACGAGGCGGCGCAGGTGCCTGCGCACGGTGGTGTGCAATCCGTTATGGGGCGTGTGCGCCATGGAATAAGCCTCGTATCCTCTGTGGACCAATGCCCTATTGTCGTTGGCATTTGCCGCTTTGTCTGTAACAACCGTCCAGGTTGGGGCCGCGTTACCCGTGTTTGGTGGCCGGAAAAACGTCCACCGCCGCCGCAGTCACAAAGTCAAGCATCGCGGTCACCCGCGCAGGAACAAACTTACGCGTTGGCAGGGCCGCGTAAATGGTCAAACTGTCGGCTTGCCAGTCTGGCAGAACTCGCACCAGCCTACCGTCGCGCAAGAAATGCTCTACCAAATGCTTCGCCAGCAGACACAAACCCGCCCCTGCTATCGTGGCGCGCAGCAGCACATCAATGCTCAGCGATTGGAGCACCACTTTCATGTCCACATCCACTGGGTCGGCTTTTCCCGCCACCGGGTAGAACCGGACTGCGCGCCCATTGGCATGGCCGGGCGCCAAATGCCATGGGAACCGCAGGGCTGCCAAACCCTGCAGCTCTTGGGGGTGCCGGGGTGTGCCCACACGGCCCAGATAACTGGGGGCGGCGCACAGCAAACGCTCTGACCTGCCCAGCACACGCGCCACGATACTGGCATCAAAACTCTCCTCGACTGCCAACAGGGTCAAATCAAATTCTTCCACCCGCAGGTACGAGAATGGATCGACACTGATACTGAGCATGACCTCGGGATATTTGTCACGCCAAACGGCAGTCAAGGGCGCCAAAAAATAGGCCGCCAGCATGGGTGTAGAAAGAACTTGCAGTGTGCCAGCCAGCACGCGCGAGCTGTTCTGCGCCGCAACGGTGGCGTCCTCAACGTCTTGCAGAATGCTTTTAACTTTATCCAAATACGCAACGCCCGACTCAGTCAGCGTCAGCTTGCGCGTGGTGCGCTGAATCAGCCGTGTGTCCAGATACGTTTCCAGATCACCCACCAGGCGCGAGACCACTGCGGGAGACATGTCCAGCGCGCGGGCAGCCGCAGCAAACCCGCCCTCGGCGACGATTTTTTCAAACACCTGCATTGACAACAGTCGATCCATAAACAATGCAACACATTGTGTGCCTCGTTAACTCAAAACAACTAGTCTGTTTTGATTAGTTTAGGTACTCTTGTTTTTAGTTTTTTTGTCTATTCTGAATATATCTAAATACTAAACCCAAACTACTAAAAATAGCAACACTGTATTGCGCAGTGGGCTCTCGCACAGGGCACCAAGTCTGCCGATACTCAGGCTGTCGATGAAAGCAATTCCATCCAATTTCTCTCAACGACGCCCCCAGGGAAGGATGCAAATCAAACATCAAACCCGAAGAAGTTTCCATCAACTTTAATTCAGGAGTATTTACCATGACTAGCTTGTCTTTTAAAACATTGACCCTTGCTGCTGGCGTAGCGTCGCTGGCAGCGCTCTACAGTGTCTCGGCCCTGGCCGAAGATGTAGGCTATATGTCAAAGCCCGAAGTGTTCCAGAGCACCAAAACCCGCGATGAAGTGCGCGCAGAATACTTAAAAGCGGCTAAAGAGGGCACGCTGCCACAAGTGGGCGAAGGCCCCGCTGCGGTTACCGCTGCAGCACCCAGCAGCCTGACCCGTGAAGCCGTGCTGGCAGACACCGTTGAGTGGTTGCGGGTGCATCGCAATGATATTGTGATGGGCGGCAACTGAGCAAATGCAAAAAAAAGAGCGCCTCGGCGCTCTTTTTTTGTGCCTACGGCTTTGCCAATTACAGTTTCACGTACTCGTACTCCACTGCCTGTGCATTAATACCCCGATCGGGCGGTGCAATCCAACCGGCCATCTTGCCCGGTTCGGTCACGCGGTGCATCAGGCTTTGGATGAATTTCTGGTCTTCATCGCTGGGCAACCACTCGGTTTTCTTGGCTTCAAATTCAGCCGCGCTGATGGGGTTACCTTCCAGGTTGGTAGGGATGCCCGCCCACACGCCTACGGAACGGCGAAAACGTGTGCTAGGGAGTTTGAATTCAAACTCGACCCCGGCGCGCTTGATGCCCATGTTCCAACGGGTCAGGCCAACATTGCAGTCTTTGACGTATTCGAGACGGGTAATCTCGTTCATGCCGTTGCGGGTGGAGATGGTCTCGTTTTTGATGCCGCCTTTACCGTCGGCCACTTGAATCGTCATCTCAGTGCCTGCTTCAACGTGGTCAGCAAATTTGGCCTCATCGGGGCGGCCTTTGATACCGTTGGCAAAGTAGGTGGCGGCGTTGCTGGACTGCTCGGAGCCGAACAAATCGAGCGAACTGGTGAACCAGAAGTTCATAAAGCGCTGCACCGTGGGCAGGTCAATCGCGCCATGCGCGCGGATGCGCGCTGGGTCTTCGGTTTTCAGCTCTTTCATTACTTCTATGCTGCGCCTGATAACGCGGCCAATACCGGTCTCGCCGACAAACATGTGGTGCGCCTCTTCGGTCAGCATAAAGCGGGTGGTGCGGGCCAGCGGGTCGAATGCGCTCTCTGCGAAAGACTTCAACTGAAACTTGCCATCGCGGTCGGTAAAGTAGGTAAACATGAAGAAGCTGAGCCAGTTGTCCATCGGCTCGTTGAAGGTGCCCAAAATGCGCGGTTTGTCCACGTCGCCGCTATGGCGGGCCAACAATTCTTCGGCTTCTTCGCGGCCGTCGCGGCCAAAGTGCGCGTGCAACAGGTACACCATGGCCCACAGGTGGCGGCCTTCTTCCACGTTAACCTGAAACAGGTTGCGCAGGTCGTACAGCGACGGCGCAGTGTGGCCCAGCATGCGCTGCTGCTCTACCGAGGCTGGCTCAGTATCGCCCTGCGTGACGATCAGGCGGCGAAAGTCACGGCGAAACTCGCCGGGTACTTCTTGCCACACGTCTTGGCCCATATGGTCGCCAAAACCAATCTTGCGGTTTTGTTCTTGGTCGGCCATAAAGATGCCCCAGCGGTAGTCCGGCATGGGCGTGTAGCCGTAGCTGGCCCAGCCGGATGCGTCTACGCCGACAGCTGTACGCAGGTACACGTCCTTGGCCTTGAAGTCGGATGGCCCCATCTCGTCCCACCAGTTCAGGAAGGCGGGCTGCCAGTGTTCTAGCGCGCGTTGTAGCTGGCGGTTCTCGCCCAGGCCTACGTTGTTGGGGATGAGTGATTGGAGGTCTATGCTGCTCATGGTGTTGTCCTTCTGTGTATTGGTTACTTAGGTGGTTTATGGGCTGAGGGCGGGGGCGGACTTCCGGACGCAGAGGACGCAAAAGTTACGCAAAGGACGCAAAAGAAGATAAAAGAAAAGA
>JAYUHM010000004.1:0-2828 GCA_043766985.1 Polaromonas sp. | reverse complement strand
TTGATGATCTGCTCGATCACCGCCTCCTCGATATCCTTGTGGGACATTTCCGGAGAATGCTGGGTCGACAGCACAACGGTATCGATTTCGGCAGGCTTGCCATCGACATACTTGATCGTGACTTGCGACTTGGCATCCGGGCGCAACCAGCGCAGGCGGCCATCACGCCGCAATTCGCTCTGACGCTCGACCAAGCGATGCGCCAGATAAATCGGCAAGGGCATCAGTTCCGGCGTCTCCTGACAGGCATAGCCGAACATCAGGCCCTGATCACCGGCACCCTGGTCCAGATTCAGGCCCTGACCTTCGGTCACACCCTGGGAAATGTCGGGCGACTGTTTGTCATACGCCACCAGCACCGCGCATCCCTTGTAGTCGATGCCGTACTCGGTGTTGTCGTAGCCAATGCGCTTGATGGTGTCGCGCGCGACCTGAATGTAGTCTACGTGCGCGTTGGTGGTGATCTCACCGGCCAGCACGACCAAACCTGTGTTGGTCAGTGTCTCGGCTGCCACGCGGCTGCGGGGGTCTTGCGCAAAAATTGCGTCCAAAATCGCATCCGAGATTTGGTCGGCTACCTTGTCGGGGTGGCCTTCGGATACGGATTCAGAGGTGAATAAAAAATCGTTCGCCATTTAGATAAACTCCATAAGTTGACAATAAAAGTTAATAACCGCGTTGCCGCGACTTTTAACCGATAGGTATGGAGCTGTTGGCGAACGCTTTAGCAGATTTGTTTTACATCGCCCCGCAAGTAGTTCATAACTCGGCGATGTATCTATTTTAACCGTTTTGATGACCCTGTTGTTTCGTTGTTTATCTGTGTTACCTCTGTGGCTTTTGCACGCTATGGGCGCGGCGCTGGGCTGGGTGGCTTACCTGGGTTCGGGCGTGTACCGTGCGCGCTTTCAGGCGAATGTGCAGCAGGCCGGTTTTGCACCCCGCGATGTGCGCGCTGCCATAGGCCATGCAGGCCGCATGGTGGCCGAGCTGCCGCGCCTGTGGATGGGCGGCGCGCCACATTTTGAATGGGCCGGAGCAGAGCTGGTCGACGCGCGCTACGCTGCGGGCAAGGGCGTGCTGTTCCTCACCCCGCATTTGGGCTGCTTTGAAGTGACGGCCCAAGGCCTGGCCCAGCGCTACGCCGCCCAATATGGCGACCTGACGGTGCTGTACCGCCCAGCGCGCAAGGCCTGGCTGGCCCAGGTAATTGAAACATCGCGCAACCGCCCCGGCCTGGTGGCGGTGCCCACCACTTTGGCGGGCGTCAAGCACATGATCAAGGCCCTGAAAGCGGGCCGCGCCGTAGGCCTGCTGCCTGACCAAGTGCCGCCCGAGGGCCTGGGCATTTGGTCACCCTTCTTTGGGCGGGACGCCTACACCATGACTTTGTCGGCGCGCTTGGCGCAGCAAACCGGCGCGGCGGTGGTGCTCACCTGGGGCGAGCGCCTGCCGTGGGGCTGCGGGTACCGCCTGCATTTCTCTGGCCTGGCGCAGGACTTGTCGGCCGATCTGCCTACCGCCGTGGCGCAGATTAACGCCGCCATGGAAGGTTTGATTCGCCAATGCCCGGCGCAGTATTTGTGGGGCTACGCGCGCTACAAAACCCCGCCTGCCGCGCTGCCAAGCGCTGTGCCCTCGATGAAAGAAGCCGCCTAGTGGGTAGTTTTATATCCCACTTGGGCGTAGCGGTGATGCGCACCATGGCCTGGCTGCCGCTGCCCGTGGTGCGCGCGCTGGGCTGGCTGCTGGGCAAGGCCTTGCACCTGCTGGTGCCATCGCGCCGCAAGGTGGTGGCTAAAAATTTGGCGCTATGCTTTCCAGAGCTATCAAGCGCTGATTTAAAAGGGCTTGAGGCTGAAGTGTTCATTTATTTTGCACAGGCCTGGCTTGACCGGGGCTGGCTGTGGCACGCGCCCACCGCAGTGGTCGAGCGCCGCCTGCATATCAGCGGGGCGCTGCACGAGCTGGACGGCACCAGCCCCACCGTGATTTTTGCACCGCACTTTATCGGCATGGACGCTGGCGGTACCGCGCTGATGCTGAACGTGCCGCGCCACTACACCTCTATCTACACCGACCAGTCCAACAAAATTGTCGACGCGTGGATGCTGCGCGGGCGCCAGCGCTACGGCATCTCGCGCATGTTTGGCCGCGCCGACGGGGTGCGCCAGATCACCCAGTCGCTGCGCGCAGGCGAGCTGTTGTACCTGTTGCCGGATATGGATTTTGGCGACAAGGGGGCCGAATTTGTGCCGTTTTTTGGCGTTACCACGGCTACCGTGCCCTCGCTGTCGCGTTTTGCGCGCTTGGGCAAAGCCAAAGTGGTGCCTGTCGTTACCCGCTTAACCCCCACGGGCTACGAGGTGCAGGTGCTGCCAGCGTGGCAAAACTTTCCTACAGACGATGTCCATGCTGACACCGCGCGTATGAATACCGAGCTAGAGGGCTACATTCGCACTATGCCAGCGCAGTACTACTGGGTGCACAAACGGTTTAAGACGCGGCCTGTTGGTTCGGCTGATCTTTACTAGCGGCTCGGCTCGGCTGTTCTGTGCTCGCTCTGGCACTTGGTGTGCACAGCTACGCGGCTGTCCCCCGCCCTTCGGGCTCCTCCTTGATGCCGCTTCGCTGTGCACACCAAGTGCCGGAGCTGCGTCAGGGTGTGGCTGGCGGTTACAGCGGTGGATCGCCTACCATGGTCGCGAGAGCAGGCCGGCGGTGTACTTAGCGCAGCGGCATAAAGGAGGAGGCGGCGGCCATAGGCCGCCCCGGGGGACAGCCGCGGAGCCAATACTGTTCTATTAGAGTAATTTCCGTCACAATAC
>JAYUHM010000003.1:0-19578 GCA_043766985.1 Polaromonas sp. | reverse complement strand
AAGGTTGCCTTGGTTCTTGCCATGTGGGGACTCCTTGTGGGGAAGTCTGTATTGTGACGGAAATTACTCTAATAGAACAGTATTGGCCGCGTAGCCGTCCACACCAAGTGCCAGAGCGAGCACAGAACCGAAGCCAGATTCAAGACGAACGGAATTTGCTTAAGCGAGCAGCATTGGATTAGGGCTGTGGGCTCGAGGAACGGAGATGCTTGGCCGTTGGCCCGCTGCCCTGGGGCGCATAGGCATAGGGCACGCTGCGCCGCGAAGCCGCGAGGTCTGCGAGCGCACGGGACGCAAACAAATATACTATAATTTTAATAGCTGCTCGTGCTATGTTCTATTGGGCTAGCAGCCTATTTGATTACTAAAAAGCCTTAATTGACCTTAATCCGCCTTGATGCCCGCCGTCTTGATCACCTTGCCCCATTTGGTGTACTCAGCCTGCGCGTAAGCGCCCATTTGCATCGGGTCGAGGTAGTTGGCCTCTGCACCTTGGCTGGCAGCGCGGTCTTTGAAAGCTTGTACGGCCATGATTTTTTGCACTTCTGCGGCTACGCGGTCTACCGGTGCTTTGGGCGCTTGCGCATGGGTGTACAGGCCAAACCAGGCGTCTACGTCGTAGCCTTTAAGGCCCAGCTCCGCGCCAGTGGGCACGTTGGGCAACGAACTCAAGCGGCGTGGCCCGGCTACCAGCAGTGGGCGGAACTTGCCGCTGATGATGTGCGGCATCAGGGAGGGTGCGGTGGTTACCGTGAGGTCAATCTGCCCGGCCAGCAAGTCCACAATGGTGGGCCCGCTGCCGCGGTAAGGGATGTGCGTCATGTACGTGCCTGTCAGCTGCTTGAACAGCTCGGCGGCAATGTGCTGCACGCTGCCATTACCCGAGCTGCCGTAGTTGAGCTTGCCGGGGTTGGCCTTGGCGTAGGCTATCAGGTCTTGCGCGGTTTTGATGTTCTCTTGCGAGCTGCGCACCACCATCACTTGCGGCGCGGAGTACACATTGCAAATGGCTTGCAGGTCTTTGAGCGGGTCATACGGCAGCTTGACCAAATGCGGGCTCATGCAATGAAAGCCGCTGTAGGCCATCAGCAGGGTGTGGCCATCGGGCTTGGCACCCAGCACCGCCTGCGCGCCCACGGCACCGTTGCCGCCGCCTTTGTTGTCAATGATGATGGGGTAGCCCAGCGCCCTGCCCAGCGGCTCCACCAAGGCGCGGGCCGAAATATCTGCCGTACCCCCGGGCGGTGCGGGTACGACAATGGTGAGCTGCCGGTCAGGAAAGCTTTGCCCGCGCACCCACGGGGCGGCTACGGAGGCACCGGCGGCAAGTAGCGCGCTGCGGCGGGAAACGAGGAGGCGGGGCAGTGGCATGGCAACTTTCTGGAAGGGATGTGGTGCATTACAGCGGACTTCGGCGGCTTTGACCCTCCGCAATTACACCAGTAGGGCATCGCCACACACGATGGCTAGCGCACCCCACATCAGGCAAAATACGCAGAGTCATCGCCAACTGCGATTAGCTACTCCCACTTACCATGCCCACCCCCTTCGCAGCACCGAACGCCCTACCGAGCGCTCATTTGCCCGGCGCATTGACCTGACCTCGCTGCAGCTGTTTGTAGCGGTGTGCGAGATGGGCAGCATTGGCAAGGCGGCAGAGCGTGAGTTTATGGCGCCCTCTGCCGTGAGCAAGCGGCTGTCTGATTTAGAAGCCGCGCTGGGCACCGCCCTGCTGTACCGCCACGCACGCGGCGTGGACATTACGCCTGCGGGCGAGACCTTTTTGCACCATGCCCGCAGTGTGTTGCTAAGCCTGGACCGTATGCAGGGCGAGCTGAGCGAGTACGCCGAGGGCGTGAAGGACCATGTGCGTATCCACGCCAATATCTCAGCCATTGTGCAGTTTTTGCCGGAAGACATTGGGGTGTTTGCCAAGGCGCACCCGCAGCTGAAAATTGACCTGCAAGAGCATTTGAGCGGCGACATTATTCGCGCGGTTACTGACGGTGCGGCAGATATTGGCATTTGTAACCCGATGTCGGCCGTGGGCGAGCTGCAAACCCGCGCCTACCGGCAAGACCGGCTGGTGTTGGTGGTGCCGCGCAAGCATGCACTGGCCCGCAAAAAGCAACTCGCCTTTGCCGACAGCCTGGACTACGACCACGTGGGCCTGCACAGCAACAGCGCCATTTACCTGGCCCAAAACCGCGCCGCCGCTGCGGTGGGTAAAACCATTGCCCTGCGCATTCAGGTGACCAGCCTGGACGCCATGTGCCGCATGATTGACAACGGCCTTGGCATAGGCGTAATGCCCGATATTGCCTTTGCACTGGTGCGCGGTGTGGGCGACCTGGTGGCCGTGCCGCTAACCGACGCCTGGGCGCTGCGTGACATCGTGTTGGTAGCGCGCGATTTTGCGGCGCTACCGGTGCCAGCTCGGTTGCTGGTGGCGCATTTATGCAGGGATGTATCGCCGGTGGGTGCCGTATGACCACTACATATTTAATAGCTGGTTGTGCCATGTTGTATTGGGCTGGAATGCTAAAAGGCTTGGCAAGAGTCAATTCGCCATCGAGTACAAAAGCTACAACGAAGCCACCGGTAGCGCGCCACCTTTATTACCAAACACATCCCCTAGCCGTAAAATAACCGTATCGAACCGAAAGCACCTTATGCCAAGTACCCTAGCCCGCACGCTCTACGACAAAATCTGGGACGAACACGTTGTCCACACCGAAGAAGACGGTACCGCCGTCCTCTACATTGACCGCCACTTGGTCCACGAGGTTACCAGCCCGCAAGCCTTTGAAGGCATCCGCGTGGCGGGCCGCAAGATTTGGCGCACCAGCTCCATCGTTGCCACCGCCGACCACAACACGCCCACCACCGGCTGGGAGCTGGGCTACGACGGTATTACCGACCTGGTGAGTAAAGAGCAAATCACCACGCTGGACGCCAATATCAAAGAATACGGCGCGGCGGCCTACTTCCCGTTCCTCAGCAAACGCCAAGGCATCGTGCACGTGATTGGCCCTGAAAACGGCGCTACCTTGCCGGGCATGACTGTCGTTTGCGGTGACTCGCACACCAGCACGCACGGCGCGTTTGGCGCGCTGGCACACGGCATTGGCACCAGCGAGGTAGAGCACGTAATGGCCACGCAAACGCTGCTGGCTAAAAAGGCTAAAAACCTGCTGATTAAAGTAGACGGCGCATTGGCCAAGGGCGTGACGGCCAAAGACGTGGTGCTGGCCATCATTGGCAAAATCGGCACGGCGGGTGGTACGGGCTACACCATCGAGTTTGCGGGCTCCACCATCCGGTCCCTCAGCATGGAAGGCCGCATGACGGTGTGCAATATGGCCATCGAGGCCGGTGCCCGCGCCGGCCTGATAGCCGTAGATGAAAAAACCATTGAGTACGTGAAAGGCCGCCCGATGTCGCCCACCGGTGTGGCGCTGCAGCAGGCTATTGGCTACTGGTCGGGCTTGCAAAGCGATGTGGACGCCAAGTTTGACGCGACCGTTGAGCTAGATGGCACGCAGATCATTCCGCAAGTCACCTGGGGCACGTCGCCTGAAATGGTGCTGTCCATCGACGACCGCGTGCCTGATCCCGAGAAAGAAAAAGACCCCAACAAGCGCCTGGCCATTGAGCGGGCGCTGGTCTACATGGGCCTGGAGCCTAACAAGGCTTTGAACGATTTGTTTGTGGACAAGGTGTTTATTGGCAGTTGCACCAACAGCCGCATCGAAGACATGCGCGAGGCCGCTGCCATTGTCAAAAAAATCGGCATGAAGGTGGCTAAAAACATCAAAGTAGCCATGGTGGTGCCCGGCTCGGGCTTGGTCAAAGCACAGGCCGAAAGCGAAGGCTTGCATGAGATTTTCAAGGCCGCTGGCTTTGAGTGGCGCGAGCCCGGCTGCAGCATGTGCCTGGCCATGAACGCCGACCGCCTGGAGCCCGGCGAGCGCTGCGCCTCCACCAGCAACCGCAACTTTGAAGGCCGCCAAGGCGCCGGTGGCCGCACCCATTTGGTCAGCCCCGCCATGGCCGCCGCTGCGGCAGTGCATGGGCATTTTGTCGATGTGCGCAGGTTTGCGTAAATTACCGAGATTTCATTTAACTGAGGTTTGAATAGCCGAACATCCGGACGCAGAGGACGCGAAGGTTACGCAAAGGACGCAAAAGAAGATAAAAATAAATACCGAAATTAAACTTCTAGTTTTTAGATATTCTCCATTCATAAAACTAAATTTATCTTCTTTGGTATTCCTTTTGCGTCCTCTGCGTAACCTTTGCGTCCTCTGCGTCCGGAAACTTCCCCCGAACATCTAAAAGACCATGCAAAAATTCACCATACACCAAGGCCTAGTAGCCCCCATGGACCGCGAGAATGTCGATACCGATGCGATTATTCCCAAGCAGTTCCTCAAATCCATCCACAAAACCGGCTTTGGCGTCAACCTGTTTGACGAGTGGCGCTACCTGGACCCAGGCTTTCCCGGCCAAGACCCGGCATCGCGCAAACCCAACCCCGATTTTGTGCTGAACCAGTTGCGCTACCAAGGCGCGTCCATCCTGATTGCCCGCAAAAACTTTGGCTGCGGCTCCAGCCGCGAGCACGCGCCGTGGGCTTTGGACCAATACGGCTTCAGATGCGTCATTGCGCCCAGCTACGCCGACATTTTCTTTAACAACTGCTTTAAAAACGGCCTGCTGCCCATCGTGCTGCCCGAGGCCCAGGTGGCCAAGCTGTTCGACGAAGTGCTGGCCTTCCCCGGGTACCAGCTGACCATTGATTTGGAAAAGCAACTGGTCGTTAAAGGCAATGGCGAAACCTTGCCGTTTGACGTACAGGCTTTCCGCAAATACTGTTTGCTCAATGGTTTTGACGATATCGGCCTGACGCTGCGCCACAGCGACAAAATTAAAGCTTTTGAAGCCGAGCGCTTGGCCACCAAGCCGTGGTTGGCTGGCAGCATGGTGTAGACCCGCCCTGCAGATCGCCAGCCGCCTATTTGACTGTATTTAATGGTCAAATAGGCCCTAAGCCCAATAAAACATAGCACAAGCAGCTCTTAAATACATAGCATTATGAAAATCGCAATCCTCCCCGGTGATGGCATCGGCACTGAAATCGTGGCAGAAGCCGTCAAGGTTTTAAACGCTCTTGGCCTGAAATTTGAAACCGAAACCGCCCTCGTGGGTGGCGCCGCGTACGAGGCGCACGGCCACCCGCTGCCCGACAGCACACTCAAGCTGGCCATGCAGGCCGACGCAGTGCTGTTTGGCGCGGTAGGCGACTGGAAATACGACAAGCTCGACCGCCCGCTGCGCCCCGAGCAAGCCATCCTCGGCCTGCGTAAAAACATGGGCTTGTTTGCCAACTTTCGCCCCGCCATCTGCTATGAGCAGCTAGTAGATGCGTCCAGCCTCAAGCCTGAGCTGATAGCCGGCCTGGACATTTTGATCATCCGCGAACTCACGGGTGACATCTACTTCGGCCAGCCGCGTGGCCGCCGCATCGCCACCGACGGCCACTTCCCCGGTGCAGAAGAGGCCTTCGACACCATGCGCTACAGCCGCCCCGAGATTGAACGCATCGCCCACGTCGCCTTCCAAGCCGCCATGAAGCGCAGCAAACGCGTGACCAGCGTGGACAAAGCCAACGTGCTGGAGACCTTTCAGTTCTGGAAAGACATCGTCACCGAAGTGGGCCTGCAATACCCCGAGGTAGCGCTAGACCATATGTACGTAGACAACGCCGCCATGCAACTGGTGAAAGAGCCCAAGAAGTTTGACGTGATGGTGACCGGCAATATGTTTGGCGACATTCTCTCTGACGCCGCCGCCATGCTGACCGGCTCCATCGGCATGCTGCCATCGGCTTCTTTGAATGCTAAAAACCAAGGCCTGTACGAACCCAGCCACGGCAGCGCGCCCGATATTGCCGGCAAAGGCATTGCCAACCCGCTAGCTACCATCCTGAGCGCCGCAATGATGCTGCGTTTTAGCTTGAACCAGGTTGAAGCAGCGGATCGTATCGAAGCGGCAGTGAAGAAAGTGCTGTCGCAGGGTTTGCGAACTGCGGATATTTACTCTGTTGGGACGACTAAGGTGTCTACTGTGCAGATGGGTGATGCGGTGGTGAATGCGTTGGGTTGAAGACTAATATTCCAACGCCGTGAGCTGCGGCAGTTGAAGACGTTGCAGCTCACGGTCGTCGAATATTAGCGCGCGTCAAACCCGCCCACCCGATCCGATATAATCAAAACTTCATGAACGTCAACGTGTCCATCACCCAAACCTGCCCAGCCGCTCGCGCGCTGGGCGTTTGCGCGTTCATTGCTTCCACCAAAACGACAACCATTAAAGGCTAATCCAGCCCGGTTCGTCGCGCCCACCCCGGAGCTAGACGAGCCGGGGGATCAGTCAAACCTGATTTATTTGAAAGGCGCTTAGAAAATGAAAATCTGTAACCTAGTAGGCCTCGTTGGCTGGCGCGGTATGGTCGGCTCTGTGCTGATTGACCGCATGATCGCAGAAGGTGACTTTGGCTTGATCGAGCCGGTGTTCTTCTCTACCTCCAATGCAGGCGGCAAAGCCCCTGCGCAGGCCAAGAACGAGACAGCGCTGAAAGACGCTTTTGACATCAAAGCTTTAAGCAAGTGCGACATCATCATCACCGCGCAAGGCGGCGACTACACCAGCGACGTGTACCCCAAGCTGCGCGCTGCGGGCTGGAACGGCCACTGGATTGACGCGGCCTCTAGCCTGCGCATGAACGATGACGCGGTGATTATTTTGGACCCGGTGAACATGCCGGTGATCAAGAATGCGCTGACCAAAGGCGGTAAAAACTGGGTTGGCGGTAACTGTACGGTTAGCTGCATGCTGATGGGCGTGGGCGCGCTGTACAAGGCGGGCTTGGTCGACTGGATGAGCACCATGACCTACCAAGCGGCCTCGGGCGGCGGCGCGCAGCATATGCGTGAGCTGCTGACACAATATGGCTCGCTCAATGCCGAAGTGAAAAGCTTGCTGGACG
The DNA here is from genome assembly GCA_043766985.1 of Polaromonas sp. Lineage (GTDB taxonomy): Bacteria > Pseudomonadota > Gammaproteobacteria > Burkholderiales > Burkholderiaceae_C > JAAFIP01. Next base: position 12,527 of record JAYUHM010000003.1, on the reverse strand, counting down.
ACCCCAAATCGGCCATTTTGGAGATTGACCGCCGCGTGACCGCCAAGCAGCGTGCTTTGAGCGGCGACGAAGTGGCTAACTTTGGCGTGCCACTGGGCGGCAGCATCATCCCCTGGATCGACAAAGACCTGGGCGACGGGATGAGCAAGGAAGAATGGAAGGGCGGCGCCGAGACGAACAAGATTTTGGGACAAGGCGCAGGTTTTGGTACTGTCGCCACGCCAGTTGATGGCTTTTGCGTCCGCGTAGGCGCTATGCGCTGCCACAGCCAGGCGCTGACTTTCAAGCTGAAAAAAGACGTGCCTTTGGCCGACATTGAGGCCATGATCGCGGCAGACAACCAGTGGGTGAAAGTGGTGCCCAACACCAAAGAGGCAACTTTGAAGGATTTGACGCCCGTGGCCGTGACTGGCACCATGACCATTCCGGTGGGCCGGATCCGCAAAATGGCGATGGGGCCAGAATATGTGGGCGCGTTCACGATTGGCGACCAGTTGCTATGGGGCGCGGCCGAACCTTTGCGCAGAATGTTGCGGATTTTGCTGGATTAATTGGCCTGATAGGGTCCACTTCGAAAAGTTAGCGTTTACCAACTCTGCCGCCCAAACGAATCAACGTCTCGTGACCACGCGTTACGATACGTTGCCGTCAGACAACATACCTTGGAGCTAAGGGCAGGCAAAAGAGGGGTATCAAAACTTAAACACTGTCTTAGCTTGTCAAGCTAACATGTTGATGTTAACGTTGTTTTTCGCAAATTCATGTTGAGGCTTTTGTGCGAAACACTATAAAAATTCCAGCTGCCGAGCAACCGCTTGGGCAGATTTCACTGGCTGGCACTTTGACCAGCCGTCACTTCAGTTGGCGCACCCCTGTGGCGGCTGCGGCGCTAGCATTGGCTTTAGGCATGCCTGCGCTGGATGCGCACGCGCTGGCTTTAGGCCGGGTAAACGTACAGTCTGCATTGGGGGAACCCCTGCGGGCAGAAATCGACGTGCCAGACATCAACGCCGAGGAGGCCGCAAGCTTAAAGGCCAACGTCGCCAGTGGTGACGCGTTCAAAGCCGCCGGGCTGGAGTTCAACCCCGCGCTGGGCAATGTACAAATCAGCCTGCAGCGCCGCCCTGACGGCCGCGCCTATTTGCGTTTGACCAGCGACCGGCCCATCAATGAGCCTTTTGTAGACCTGATCTTGGAAGCCAATTGGTCGTCGGGCCGCGTTGTGCGCGACTACACCATGCTGTTTGATCCGCCGAATTTGCGTGCTCAAGCGGCCCCCGGTTCGGTTACCTCGCCAAACGTGGCAGCGCCCAGTGCAGTAACTGCCCCAAGGGCAGCGCCTGTGCCGTCTAGCGCCAGCACATCCACCGCGGCAGCGGCGCCAAGCCGTGTACCTGCGGTTCGCCCTGCGGCGCGCCCGGCACCCGCCCCCAAGGCCGAGCAAGCGCCCGCCAAACAAGGCAGTGTTACCACCAAGGCTGGCGATACGGCCAACCAGTTGGCAGCACGTTACAAGCCTGCGGGCATATCGCTTGACCAAATGCTGGTCGCGATGCTCAGCACCAACCCCAACGCCTTTGTGGATGGCAACGTCAATCGGCTGAAAAAAGGCGCTGTGATGGAGATGCCAAGCGCATCGACCGCGGCGGGCACGTCAGCGGCTGAAGCACGCCAAACCATCACCGCGCAGAGTAAAGACTTCAATGAATTCCGCCGCCGCTTGGCCGAGGGCGCGCCCGCGGCTGCCCCTAGTGCCAGCCGCAAAGCATCGGGTTCGGTGCAAGCCAACGTGGAAGAGCGAAAGCCCACTGCTGCAGCGCCCGACAAGCTCACCTTGTCTAAAGGCGCCGTGGCCGCTGCCGGTGCTGCATCCGCAGCCAAGGCGTCCAACGAAGAAGCCATTGCCAAAGACAAGCAGGCTAAAGACGCCGCCGCGCGCACCGCCGAGTTGTCCAAAAACATTCAAGAACTTAACAAACTCGGCACCACCACGACCGCAACCAATGCCACGGCAACCGCCAAAGCGTCAGCACCTGCGGCGCCAGCCAGCGCAGCTTTGCCCGGTGTAGCCGTTGCCACTGGGGCCAAGGCGGCGCCGGCCCCAGCGCCTTCTAGCGCCGTGCAAAGCGCACCGCCCACCGCGGCCAGCGTCAGTCCGGCAACGCCTACTGTTGCTGCTACACCGGTAATGCCAGCGTCGGCCGCAAGCACCGCGGCTGCGGCTACAGCCACTACAGCGGCTGGTACCACCGAAACCACGGCACCGGTCATTGCGGCTGCCGCATCTGCGCCCAAACCGGCGCCAGTCGTCGTCAAGGCGCCCCCCGCACCACCTGAGCCAAGCCTGGTAGACGGCCTGCTGGACAACCCTGTAACGTTGCCCGCCGCTGGTGGCCTGTTGGCGCTGTTGGCAGGCTTTGGCGCCTACCGCCTGCGCCAACGCAAAAAATCGGGCCAGGTAGACAGCTCGTTTCTTGAAAGCCGTTTGCAGCCTGACTCGTTCTTTGGTGCGTCCGGCGGGCAGCGGATTGACACCAGCGAAGCAGCCAGTGGTGTCACCGGATCATCGATGGTGTATTCACCCAGCCAGCTTGATGCTGCGGGCGACGTAGACCCGGTAGCCGAGGCCGACGTGTACTTGGCCTACGGGCGCGACCTTCAGGCAGAAGAAATACTGAAAGAGGCCATGCGGACCAACCCAACCCGGGTGGCCGTGCATGCCAAACTGCTGGAAATCTACGCCAAACGCCGCGACATCAAAGCGTTTGAAACCGTTGCCAACGAAGCGTTTGCGATTACCAAAGGCCATGGCGCTGAATGGGAAGCTGCCGCCGCACTGGGGCGTGACCTAGACCCTGCAAACCCCTTGTACTTGCCCGGTGGCTCGCCGCATGTTGCCGTAGCGGCAGCGGCAGGCTTGGGAGCAGCGGCGGCTTTTGGCAGCAGCACCATGCCCCAGTCATTTCACCCTGCCACGGCGGCTGAGGACAACGTAGACTTTGACCTGGACTTGGATTTTTCGGGTGGCGATGACTTGGCAACGGCGCCTCTGATGGCAAACCCGATGCACGCAGCTACATCACCCCTTCATATGCCGCCTACCGCGGCGATGCGACCGCAAGCCCCCATAGAGCCCTCGGTTGACCTGGACTTTGATGCCCCTAGTTTGCCCACGATGTCCGCGCCCGACATGGCCTCGTTTGCCAACGGCCTGAACTTCACGACGCAACCTAAGCCTGCAGTAGCTGTCGCCCCTACCGCGCCCATGGCTTTTGGCGCCCAGCCCCCCGGCCAGCCCATGGACGCGCTTGAGTTTGATTTGGGCGACCTGTCGCTTGACTTAAATCCAAGCGCTGCCACCGCTGCAACCGCTGCCGTTGGCGGCGGCATGGCAGATGACCCTTTAGAGACCAAACTAGAGCTGGCCCAGGAGTTTCGCGAAATAGGTGACACCGACGGTGCACGCTCGTTGGCGCAAGAGGTAGCTGCCGAAGCTACCGGTGCGCTCAAAGCCCGCGCGCAACGCATGGTGGCGGACCTAAGCTAGTGCCAAGGATTGCGCTGGGTTTGAGCTATGCAGGCCAAGGCTACCTTGGCTGGCAGAGCCAAACCGGTGGCAACACCATCCAAGACAAACTTGAAGCCGCATTAGCGGCTTTTTCTGGCCTGTCCAAGGGCGGCAGAGTGGTCACTAACTGCGCTGGCCGCACCGACGCAGGCGTGCATGGCCTAATGCAGGTAGTGCACTTTGACACCGCTTTGGAGCGCGATCTGTCTTCTTGGGTGCGCGGCACCAACAGCTACTTGCCCAAGGATATTGCCGTGCAATGGGCACGCGCCATGCCGGTAGACTTTCACAGCCGGGGCAGCGCTGTGGCGCGGCGCTACGCCTACGTGCTGCTCGAATCTGCCGTGCGGCCCAGCCTGGAAGCGGGGCGTGTGGGCTGGGTGCACCGGCCACTTTCACTATTAAATATGCAGCAGGCTGTGCCCTATTTATTGGGCGAAAACGACTTTTCCTCATTCAGAGCAGCACAATGCCAGGCGCTCAGCCCAGTAAAGACCATGCGCCGCATCGACATCAGCCAGCGGGGTGCCTACTGGCGCTTTGAGTTTGACGCCACGGCCTTTTTGCACCATATGATCCGCAATATCATGGGTTGCCTGATGGCCATTGGCCAGGGCCAGCAGCCGCCCGAGTGGATGGGTGAGGTACTGGCTGCCCGCAGCCGCGAGGCAGCGGCGCCTACCTTTTCACCCGATGGTTTGTACTTTTTAGGGCCGGTGTACGAGCCAAAATGGGGTTTGCCAGACCGCACAGCCGCGTATGATTGGCTCCCATGACTGCGCACCGAACCCGAATCAAGATCTGCGGCCTGACGCGCGAGCAGGACGTAGACGCGGCCGTGCAAGCGGGGGCCGATGCGGTAGGTTTTGTACTCTACCCCGCCAGCCCGCGCTACGTGTTACCCCAGCGGGCCGCCGAACTGTCGCGCCGCTTGCCTGTGTTTGTTACACCTGTACTGCTTTTTGTCAACGAAAATACTCCTAATATAATAGCTGCTTGTGCCATTAATCAAAGGGCTATCTGCCAATATCATGGTGAAGAATCACCCCAGGACTGCCAAAAGCCCGGCCTGCCGTACCTGCGCGCTGCGCGCATACCTCTGGATGGCGCAGAAGGCTTTGACTTGGTAAAATTCAGCCAAGATTTCGCCGATGCCCAAGCCATACTCGTGGATGCCCATGTAGAGGGCTACGGCGGCGGTGGCAAAACATTTAACTGGAACGCAATCAATTGGTCACATCCTCAACTAAACGCAAGCTCTCGCCTCGTTTTGTCTGGTGGATTGACGCCTGCAAACGTGACCGATGGCATCGTGCAAGTGCGGCCCTGGGCCGTTGACGTGAGCTCGGGGGTGGAGAGCGACGCGCCAGGATTGAGCGGTCAAACGCTCAAGGGTATCAAAGACCCCAACAAAATCATCCAGTTCGTCAGCGCAGTACGCCGCGCCGACGAACACCTTGCCAACCTTTAATTTTGCAGAACTGCGCGCCATGTTGGATGGCTCCGTTCCCACTAAAAACCTATGAATTACGCACAACCAGATGCCAGCGGACACTTTGGCAAATATGGCGGCAGCTTTGTCTCTGAGACACTGACGCACGCTATCAACGAGCTGAAGGATGCCTACGCACATTACCAAAACGACCCCGAATTCATCCGTGAATTCAAATACGAGCTGGCGCACTTTGTAGGCCGCCCCTCGCCCATCTACCACGCGGCGCGCACCAGCCGCGAGATGGGTGGCGCGCAGATTTACCTCAAGCGCGAGGACCTGAACCACACTGGTGCCCACAAAATCAACAACACCATAGGCCAAGCGCTACTGGCCAAACGCATGGGCAAACCGCGCGTGATTGCCGAAACCGGCGCAGGCCAGCACGGCGTAGCCACCGCCACCATCTGCGCCCGTTACGGCCTGGAGTGTGTGGTGTACATGGGCAGCGTGGACGTAGCGCGCCAAAGCCCCAATGTGTACCGCATGAAGCTGTTGGGCGCGACCGTCGTACCAGTGGAATCAGGCAGCAAAACCCTGAAAGATGCGCTGAACGAAGCCATGCGCGACTGGGTGGCCAATGTGGACAACACCTTCTACATCATCGGCACCGTGGCGGGCCCGCACCCGTACCCGATGATGGTGCGCGATTTTCAAAGCGTGATTGGCGAGGAGTGCCTGACGCAAATGCCTGCGCATTTAGGCCTGCAAGACGGTATTGGCAAGCAGCCCGATGCGGTGGTGGCCTGCGTAGGCGGCGGCAGCAATGCCATGGGTATTTTTTACCCCTACATTGCGCATGAAAAAACCCGTTTGATTGGCGTAGAGGCCGCAGGAGAAGGCCTGGACAGCGGCAAGCACAGTGCGTCCATCACGCGCGGCAGCCCTGGTGTGCTGCATGGCAACCGCACCTACCTTCTCCAAGATGAGAACGGTCAAATAACAGAGACGCATTCCATCAGCGCTGGCCTGGACTACCCCGGCGTAGGCCCCGAACACGCCTGGTTGCACGATATTGGCCGGGCCGAATACGTGGGCATCACTGACAAGGAAGCCTTGGACGCCTTCCACTACCTGTGCCGCACTGAGGGCATCATTCCCGCGCTAGAGTCCAGCCACGCCGTGGCGCACGCCATGAAAATGGCCAAAACCATGCGCAGCGACCAAAGCATTTTGGTCAACTTGTCGGGCCGTGGCGACAAAGACATTGGTACCGTGGCAGATTTGAGCGGTGCCGATTTCTATTGCCGACCGTCCTGCCGCGGCCAATCGGTAAAAGGCAACGAACAAGTCGTCAAGATGGCCAACGCTGGGGTAAAAAAATAATGAGCCGAATTCAAACCACCTTGGCGGCGCTGAAGGCCCAAGGCCGCACCGCCTTGATCCCCTACGTGACAGCGGGCTTTCCTTACGCCAATATCACGCCTGACTTAATGCATGCCATGGTTGGCGCGGGGGCTGACATCATCGAACTGGGCGTACCATTTAGCGACCCTATGGCCGATGGCCCGGTGATTCAAAAAGCCGGTGAAAAAGCGCTTAACTTAGGCATTGGCACTACCCAAGTGCTGGACATGGTCAAAGCCTTCCGCAGCAAGGACAGCACTACACCCGTGGTGCTGATGGGCTACGCCAACCCAGTGGAGAGTTACGACCTCAAACACGGCAAAGATGCCTTTGTGCGTGACGCAGCTACTGTGGGCGTGGATGGGGTGCTGATTGTGGATTACCCCCCCGAGGAATGCGAAGAGTTTGCTGCAAAATTACGAGCCACCAACTTGGACTTGATTTTTTTGTTAGCGCCCACTTCTACTGAGCAGCGCATGGCGTTGGTAGGGCGACTGGCTAGCGGGTATGTGTACTACGTGTCGCTCAAAGGCGTTACCGGCTCTGGGGCACTAGACACGCACGCCGTAGCGCTGGCCATCCCGCGTATCAAAAAATACGTCAACATCCCGGTAGGTGTAGGATTTGGCATACGCGACGCGGCTACCGCGAAAGCCGTGGGCGCGGTAAGTGATGCGGTGGTCATTGGCAGCAAAATCATTCAGCTGATTGAAGACCAGCCGCACGAAAGAGTTGGCGCCGTCGCGGCAGACTTTTTGCGGGGTATTCGCGCTGCGCTAGACTCCAAAGATTAAAGGAAACTTCTATGTCCTGGTTAGAAAAACTCCTGCCCTCCAAAATGGAGGCTATTGACCCCACCGAACGGCGCCAAGTGCCCGAGGGTTTGTGGATCAAATGCCCCAGCTGCGACACGGTACTGTACAAAACTGACTTGGAGCAAAACCTTAACGTATGCCCCAAGTGCAGCCACCACCATCGCATAGGCGCCCGCGCACGCTTGAACGGCCTGCTGGATGCCGAAGGCCGTTACGAGATCGGGCAAGAGGTTATCCCCGTCGATGCCCTTAAGTTCAAAGACAGCCGCAAATACACCGAGCGCCTGAAAGAGGCCTTGGAGAACACCGGCGAGACCGACGCACTTGTCGTTATGGGCGGTGCGATACAAAGCATTGAAGTGGTCGTAGCCTGTTTTGAATTCGAGTTCATGGGCGGCAGCATGGGCTCTGTCGTGGGCGAGCGTTTTGTGCGCGGCGTAGAAACCGCTATCGAGCAAAAAGTACCCTTCGTCTGCTTTACCGCCACGGGCGGCGCGCGTATGCAAGAAGGATTGCTGTCATTGATGCAAATGGCCAAAACCAACGCAGCTCTCACGCGCTTGGCTAAAAAAGGTTTGCCCTATATCAGCGTACTTACAGACCCCACCATGGGCGGCGTCAGCGCAGGCTTTGCCTTTCTGGGCGACATCGTCATTGCCGAACCCAAAGCGCTGATTGGCTTTGCAGGCCCGCGCGTGATCGAAAATACGGTGCGTGAGAAGCTGCCGGCGGGTTTTCAACGCGCTGAGTTTTTGCTGCAAAAAGGCGCGGTGGACTTCATCTGTGATCGCCGAGAGCTAAGGCAAAAGCTGTCCACCAGCTTGGCCATGCTGCTACGCCAGCCTGCAGACGCGGTGGCCTAGACGCCTGGTCGCCTGTGTAAAGCATACTGCTGTGACGCTCCACTCGCTGCCGCTGTTTCCTCTTGGCACCGTGCTTTTTCCCCAGGGTGCATTGCCTTTGCGCATTTTTGAGGTGCGCTACCTGGACATGATCACCAAATGCATCCACGCAGGTGCGCCGTTTGGCGTTGTCGCCCTCACCCAAGGTGTTGAGGTTCAAATGCCGCAGGGGCAGGAGGCGTTTGCCGATGTGGGTACTTTGGCTAGCATCACCCACCATGCCTCGCCTCAGCCTGGTTTGAAGGTGGTGCAATGCGTTGGTGCGCAACGCTTTCGCATCACGCGCCGCGAACGGCTTAAGCATGGATTGTGGGTTGCGGATGTAGAGCATATCGACCACGACATGACGGTGCCCCTGCCTGATGAGTTGCGGACCGCCGCTGACGCCTTGCGCAACGTGGTTGCCACATTACCACCGCACGCCATAGCGCCAAGTATTTCTGAAGCGGATGCACAGTGGAATGACTGCGCGTGGGTGTCCAACCGCTGGTGTGAACTTCTGCCGATTCCGTTGCCGCTCAAACAAAGAATGCTGGAGCTGGATAACCCCTTGATACGGTTGGAGTTAGTTAATGATCTTTTAGAAAAATTCAAACTGATATAGATTGAATTTGAACGTATTTATTCATCTGTATTTGCTATTTATTTTATAGCTCTCCGTGCTGTATTTAAAAGGCTAAACCTCTATTTTTTGTGAAAAGACTGTTCGATTTTTTACTAGCTTTGCTGGCACTGGTGCTTTTAGCACTACCCCTATGCTTGCTGGCTGCGGCCATCAAGTTCAGCTCGCGCGGCCCAGTGCTGTATTGGTCAGACCGCGTGGGCCGAGGCAACCGTATTTTCAGCATGCCTAAATTTCGCAGCATGCGCACAGATACGCCCGCCATGGCAACCCATTTGCTCACAAGCCCAGAGCAATACCTGACACCCATTGGTTCATTTTTGCGTAAAACCAGCTTGGACGAACTGCCGCAGTTATGGAGCATTGTGTGTGGCCACATGAGTTTTGTCGGCCCCCGCCCCGCCCTGTTCAACCAGCATGACCTGATTGCACTACGCACCCAACATGGCGTAGACCAGCTGGTGCCAGGTCTAACGGGTTGGGCTCAAATTAATGGTCGTGATGAATTATCCATTGCCGACAAGGTAAGCTTTGATGCAGAGTATTTACGTGCACAGTCTTTCAGTTTAGATATGAAAATTCTCTGGAAAACTTTTACCAAAGTCTGTAATAGTGAAGGTGTTACCCATTAGCACCTGTCATCGTTCCAGCCAAATACCTACCACCTTGCAATCCCTATCACAGGTCTTATCACGCACCATGTCCATCTTTCACCTCGCCGACACCATGTTAGCGTTGCCGCGTTCGGCCAAACGCCTGCTGGCGCTGTGCGTAGACATTTGCCTGTGCGTTTTGACGGTTTGGCTGGCGCTTTGCCTGCGCTACGAAACATGGATCACCCTCCAAGGCAACCAGTGGCTGGCCGTGCTTGCCGCCCCTTTGATCGCCATACCGCTGTTTATCGTGTTTGGTCTGTACCGCGCTATTTTTCGATTTGCAGGCCGTGAAGCATTAGAAGCGGTAGCCAGGGCGGTAGGCATCTATGCGCTCATCTACAGCGTTATTTTTACCGCCATCGGTTTTCAGGATGTGCCCCGAACCATCGGCTTGCTGCAGCCGGTCTTGTTGCTCTTATCGGTCGGTGCAGTGCGCCTGATAGCGCGCCATCTTCTAGGTGAGCCTTACGTAGCCCAGCTACGCTCCACAACAGCTGCCAACGTATTGATTTACGGCGCAGGCGATTCTGGCTTGGCCTTGGCATCGTCACTTTCCAAAAGCGATGGCATGCGCGTGGTTGGTTTTTTAGACGACAACCCCAGTTTGCACCGCGGGCAGCTCATGGGCATTGATGTGTACAACCCGCAAGATCTAATGAAAACGGTTGAGCGGTTAAGAGTGCGCGATGTTCTGCTGGCACTGCCGTCCATTACCCGCACTCGGCGCAATGAGATTCTGAAAATGATGGGCACCGCCAGGGTGGCCGTGCGAACGCTGCCGACGCTATCAGATTTAGCCATTGGCAAAGTTCAGGCCAGTGACTTGCGTGAACTGGATATTGAGGACCTTCTGGGTAGAGATGCCGTAGCACCCGATTCAGCACTGCTATCCAGGAATATTCTGGGTAAAGTGGTGCTCGTAACAGGCGCGGGGGGGTCAATTGGCAGTGAGTTATGCAGACAGATTATGCGTATCGGACCCACCACGCTAATTTTGTTGGAGCTGAATGAGTTTGCCCTTTACACCATTCACGAAGAGCTTCTTGCATTGCACAGCAAAACACCCACGGATACAAAACTCGTTCCTTTGCTTGCCTCAGTACAGGACAAGCCGCGCTTGCTAGAAATTATCGCGGCTTGGCAACCTCACACCATTTACCATGCGGCTGCATATAAGCATGTGCCGTTGGTGGAGGCCAACCCGGTAGCCGGGATACAAAACAATGTCTTTGGTACGCTCAATGTCGCGATGGCCGCACTTGAGAGTGGTGTTGAAAGCATGGTGCTTATCAGCACCGATAAAGCCGTGCGTCCCACCAACGTGATGGGAGCGACCAAACGCTTGGCTGAAATGATTTTGCAGGCACTGGCGCAAGAGGCCGCTAAGCAAGGAAGGCAAACCAAGTTGTGTATGGTTCGCTTTGGCAACGTATTGGGGTCTTCTGGCTCCGTAGTGCCTAAATTTCGGGCGCAGATACAACATGCTGGCCCCGTGTCGGTGACACACCCCGAGGTCACCCGTTACTTCATGACGATTTCTGAAGCCGCGCAATTAGTCATCCAAGCAACCGCGATGCCGAGTACAAAGCCAGAAAGCGCGGAGGTGTTTGTTCTGGACATGGGGCAACCCGTTAAGATTATCGATTTGGCGCGATCCATGATTGAACTGTCGGGTTTTACCGTAAAAGATGAACGGCATCCTGATGGCGATATTGCCATCGAGATCACTGGTTTGCGTCCAGGTGAAAAGTTGTATGAAGAGCTATTGATTGGCGAGCATCCTCAAAAAACCACGCATCCTAAAATCATGCGCGCGGAAGAAATGTTCACCCCTTGGAGTGTGCTAGCTACCCAACTTAATTCCTTGCTGGCACTTACTTCAACAAATAACTTTTCTGAAGTGACAAGCGCCTTGCAAGGCATGGTCGAACAATACACTCCCGTTTTGCATCCAATATTTTCCGCGACCACGTCCGAGGTTTGAGTTTCGAATGAGCAAAAATAGCTACAGCCCCATTTTTTCCCACCTTCTGCAACGCGAAAAATCTAGTCAACAAGGCGATGGCAGCGTTGCATTTGGCTGTTTGATGAGCGTTCGGCAATATGCTCGGCTGTATGACATCACTCTCAAATATGTTAGTGCCGGAGCCCGCTGTTTAGATTGGGGTGGTGGGGATGGCCATTTTGCATATTTTTTATCGCAGAATAGCTACAAAGCCTCTTTGTACGCATTTGGTCGCCCGACGTTCATAGCGCAAGAGATAAAAGAGGGCAAAATAAACTTCATCCAGGGTGATAAGGATGCACCTGTCGAGCTGCCATATGGCGCGGCATCCATGGATGCCGTATTCTCAGTCGGAGTTCTTGAGCACGTCACTGAATTTGGCGGGTCAGAATCGGCCAGTCTTGAAGAGATTGCACGCATTTTAAAACCAGGTGGTCGATTTGTGTGCTACCACTTTCCTAACAAAGGTAGTTGGATAGAAGCTCTGTCGCGCAAGCTAGGTGGTCACTACCATGCCAACACCTATACAAAAAAACAGATAGAAAAGTTGTTTGAACCTTGCTTTGATATCAGACTAATTTACCGATATGCATTTCTTCCACGCAACTCACTGCGGCGATTACCCAAATTTCTAGGGAACAACCCTGTCCTCGCTTTACTCTTCGATACCGTAGACCGGGTCGCAAGTCGCCTACTTCCGTGGTTTTGTCAAAACTGGCTAGTAGTGGCCGAAAAACGAAGTGCGGTTAAAGTAGGTAGTTCAAATTAGCGAGAAAACTTTCTATAAACCTCTAATGTCTTCTTTGCAGTTTGCTCCCAAGTAAATCTCATTGCTTGTGCCGTTCCTTTTTCTACTAACGATGAACACAAGGCGGCATCCTCTGCGATAGTGCGCATTGCATGCGCTATCGCGTCACTAGACAACGGGTCAACTAAAATTGCAGCCTCACCAGCCACCTCTGGTAATGATGAAGTATTGGAGGTGATCACCGGTATTCGAGATGCAAAAGCTTCCAACACGGGTAAACCGAAGCCTTCAGACAGAGAAGGGAAAACCAACGCCTTAGCGGATTGAATGATTGACATAAGGTCTTGACTATCGACGTATCGTAGCCATTTG
>JAYUHM010000002.1:0-7526 GCA_043766985.1 Polaromonas sp. | reverse complement strand
CAGATGCGCAGGTTGGCATACTGGGCATCCAGGGCGTCAAACTTGCCGTTGGCATTGCTGTCCAGCTCGGCTAATGCCGCAAAGCCGTTGGCGGCCTTGCTGCCGTTGGCCAGGATGGTTTCGTCGCCAAACAGCTCGCGCCCGCTGTCGATCAGGCCATTGCCGTTTCTGTCCCACACCAGCATGCCGTCGTCGGCCCCGGCCCAGGCGGTGGCGGTTTTGATGGCATCGCCGTTGGCATCGAACAATACGCCGCGCGATAAAGGCGTGATCTCCAGGCCGTCGCCGTCCAGGTCCAGGATCAGGGGGTCGACGTAGCGGATGGTTTTGACTAGGGGGTCGGGGGTGGTGCCTAGGATGTCGGAGATGGCTTGACCAAATCTGTAGGCAGCGTCCCAGCCATCCTCATATATCTTCTGCCCTGCTGCACCACCCACGGTCACACCAATAAACGCACCAATGAGTAACGCGTAAGGTAGCGCAACAAACGCAGCAATTCCAGCTGCTACACCGATAGCAACTGCCTCACCAACGGCTAATCCAGCAGCTACAGACCCAATCGTTTTTATGGTTGCAGCCAAGTCATTGCCAATTCCAGCTTTCAAATAATCAACGGCTGATTGCGCATTCCCTGTAGTGTCAACAATAGTTTTAAGCTCTAGCGCTGCAGGCTGTCCGAGCTCTGCGATTGCTTTAACAGCCGCTGGGGATGCCTCCACCAAAACAATCCCACCAGGTTGTGTGCTTGTTGCTTTAATAAATACGTAAATTACGCTCATGATTTTTCCTTCAATTGATTTGATATAAATAACGAAGATAGCCAACCAAAAAGACCAAGCGATGCAATCGCTGAAACAAAAATGTTTACGAATACGCAAATTAAATAATTTGTAGCTAGTGCCCTATACATTGGGGTAACGCCTCGCGTCATAGAAAAAGCAATTACCAAAAAGGTTAGCAATAAAAACATGTTGCGTAATTTTTCACGTTCAGGTTCTCCGATTTTTTGAGCAATAAATTTTCTTAAACCTATAAAGTGAATAGTCAAATTGATTTTTCGTGCAATAGTAATTGCACTAAGAAGCGCAGCGAGATGAAGAACAGCTAACCCAGGCAAAATTTGCGGCGGTACTAAATACCGGTCCACGGTGGTAGCGCCCGTACCATATACAACCAATGTAAAACCAAAAATTGCTAGTAGCGTTACACAAAATAATTCAAACAATCTCAATTTAAATCTCCTTATTTGGGATAAATAGAAAGTGAAGGCGTATAGAGTTTTTAATTTATGACCTCCAGCTTGAAAGAACACCGCGCGAGCAGCTATCAACTTGATACTGTGATGTTCTCCTGCATGTGGGCATGTTCAGCTTGCGCGCCTCCTGCAAGTCGCGCACCCAGCCGCTGCCTGCGATGTTGGGCAGGGTGCTGGCCTCAGCACTGACGGTGATGGGCACAAACTGGCGTACAAAGTTGTTTTGCGCCAGGATAAAGCTGCCGGCTTGCCCGCTGCTGGTCACCCCGGCCCCGTCGACCCGGGTGAAGCTGCCGCTTTGCGCCAGAATGGCATCGCCGTAGTTGGTGTTGGCTGCGCTGCTGGTCAGGTTGATGCTTTGCACGCCGCTTTGTTGCAGGGTTTGCAGCTCATTGGTCTGGCTGATGCCGTCTTGGTTCAAGTCTCTCCAGATGCGCAGGTTGGCGTACTGGGCATCCAGGGCGTCAAACTTGCCGTTGGCATTGCTGTCCAGCTCGGCTAATGCAGCAAAGCCGTTGGCGGCTTTGCTGCCGTTGGCCAGAATGGTCTCGTCGCCAAACAGCTCGCGCCCGCTGTCGATCAGGCCATTGCCATTCCTGTCCCACACCAGCATGCCGTCGTCGGCTGCGGCCCAGGCGGTGGCGGTTTTGATGGAATCGCCGTTGGCGTCGAACAATACGCCTCTAGACAAAGGCGTGATCTCCAGGCCGTCGCCGTCCAGGTCCAGGATTAATGGATCGACGTAGCGGATGGTTTTGACGAGGGGGTCGGGGGTGGTGCCTAGGATGTCGGAGATGGCGGTACCACCCCATGGCATGCCAGTGAAGGGGTCACCTTCTGCGCCGGTGGCATTCGGACTGATATTACGTAGCATGTCTCGCATTGCATCGATAAGTGAGAGCTGACCTTTGAGTACAAATGGAGGCACCACGTCCGCAAGCGTCGAACGATCACCTGCAATGATCATTAAGTCTTCAACAAATTCAACACAATTATTTCCCAACACACCGTACTCGCCGGGACTGGTGGTGACCTGCCCAATATAGTTAAGCATTTTTTGCGCGACTTCTGGAGATACTTCCCTTGGTAGGGTAGCAAAGTCATAGGGATGCTGCGTTGGTGTGCCATCTGCAGTTCTGCCCGTCAACGCATCATTGCGTACTTGTCCAGGCCCTTGCAAGACATGACCGCCGCTGGAACCCGGTATTCCTATAGTGCCTGGTAATGTAACGTTTGGGTAATAGCCTGCAGTTGTGGATACGCCCGCAGGGGAAGTGATTTGTATGTAGGCATGGCCCAGGTTTGCATTGCTGGGGTCAACAGTTGAGTCAACGAAAATGGTGTAAGTCCAGTTTGTAGCGGCCATATTAATTACTCCTTGTTAAAAAAATGAAAATTGGCAACCTGCGTGCCTTCATTTGAAAAGACCAATGACACGGAATACTTAATCCGTTTCGATGCGTTAATAATTGCAAATATACAAGCTTCATTTTTCAAGACTGTGCTGTCTAGAACCAAATAACGGTAGACCTGAGGACTGCTTGCGAATGGATCACGGATGTATTTTTTATCCCCTTTAACTACCCATATGCGACCTTCATTGACCGTCCTGCAAGACGCATTGATCTCGGTCTGAAGCTCATCTTTTGACGGCTCCTGGAAATTCAAAGCATGCCGATAACTCGCTACCGATGTTCTTTCAAGAAACCACCAACCAACTAATCCAGCAGCAACCAATGTGCTGATAGCTGCCGCAGCGATCAGCAGACTACTTCGAATACGAATATAAGTTTGCATCTGAAATCCTTTCAAGAGTCTTCTTCAGAAAATTCAATATCTAAATTACGGTACCAAACTACGATATTTGTGTCGGCAAATATTTTGAAGATCTATTCCTTTCGTTGGTCCTCCAGCCAAGCCGAAAATTGCACAAGCAGCTATGAACTCGATAGCGTCTATTTTTCGTGCATTTTGTACGTTCATACGCATGCACCCGCTCCAGCCCACCCACCATGCGCTCGCGCATGGCATCGAACTTGGTTAGGTCAGTGGTTGACAGAGCAGCCCTAAAGGTATCGCGTGCCGCCGCACTGCCCTTGATGGCCACATCCATCCACCCGACTTCTTGCGCATCCAGCGGGTCGCTCAATATCAGCCCATAGCCATTGGCCAGGGCTTGGTCGCTGGCGCTGGCGTAGCCGCTGTCGTTGCCCCATGTGCGCAGCAAGGTGGCTACTGCATCTTTGTAGCCTGCACGGGTGCTGGCGTTTTGCACGTTGTGCAGCAGGTCTATCAGTACGGGGCTTTGGGTGGCGGCCTCCTGCAAATCGCGCACCCAGCCGCTGCCTGCGATATTGGGCAGGGCCTGGGCCGCTGCGCTGACGGTGATGGGGACAAACTGGCGTACAAAGTTGTTTTGCGCCAGGATAAAGCTGCCTGCTTGGCCTGTGCTGGCCACCCCTGCACTGTCTACCCGGGTGTAGCTGCCGCTTTGCGCCAGAATGGCATCGCCGTAGTCGCCGTTGGCATCGAAGAGTACGCCTCTAGACAGCGGCGTGATCTCCAGGCCGTCGCCGTCCAGGTCTAGGATTAATGGATCGACGTAGCGGATGGTTTTGACGAGGGGGTCGGGGGTGGTGCCCAGGATATCGGAGATGGCTTGCATACCATCGCTAACACTCTCGCCTAGCCAATCCGCTGCTTGTGTCAAATCGCTGATGAGATCGTTGACGAGTGTAGGGTCTCGACTGATCGCGCCGGATATAGCTGTTAATACACCTTGCGCAAGTAACGCACCCAAGCGAGCTTGTGGCGGCACAAAAGGGTTGGAAGCAACAACACCGGCAACTGCGCCCAGTGCACTTAATCCAGAGCTCACCTTGTCTGCTGCGGTGGCGCCTGTGAATACACCTCCCACGCTGATTCCAAGCCCAACGCCCGCTGCGCCTTGCCCCGCTGTCCCGACGATCGCACCAAGACCTCCGGGAAGCAGTATTGATAGGCCGGTGGTTACCAAAGCCACGAGGTTGGCATTTAGCTGGGCTGAGTTGATTGGAGACGGGCTTGTATTTTGCGTGTACCCTGCATCAACAGCGCCCGTAGTGGCATTGAGAAGAGTGCCTAAGGTTACCGGTATATCGCTCATAAAAGGCTCCTAAAAAGGTTGACGGTCATACACAACGAACAAATGCCAAGAAAGAAAGCCATCACCATCAGCACGCGGTGCCAAACAAAAAATACTGCTCTATGAAGTTGATTTTCTATTTGAAAGTACGCGCTTTTGTATTCGGTATAAGTTGGCAATCCAGACTTCATGCCCACTCTGGTAGATCGAGGTCCCCATTTGGGCAGCAGCAGAGAAAATGTCGCCAGACATATCATGAAAAAAGCAATTGCTAAATATGCACTTACACCCACTGATACTGGAATTTGCGCATTAAGTGCTAGCGCAATGATTGACCAAAGCCTCTCAGATGACGCTTTGTAGACCAACAGGTTTGGGCGAACATACAACTCATTCAACACAAACAGCAATGGCATAAGTATGAAACTCGAGCGATTGAGTTTTTTGTAATAGTCACCCAAGCGATGATCCTCAGGCCCCAGGAAGAATGGGTAATTCATTAGAAGTGGCTCTGTAAGTCTTTGCATTTTGGAATTTCATCGTTCCTGCCTTTTACGATTCTGCATCTTGTCAAAATTTTGCGGAGCGCGCAATGGTACAGATGTACCATTGCCGCCAAGTGGGTTTGGCTGCACCTGCTGTGCCACTTGATCGCGGTACCAGCCAGCAGCTTGGGTGCGGTTGCTGGCGCTGATTTTTTTGAACAAGCTGCTGAGCTGGTTGCGCACGGTAAATTCACTTTTACCTAGCTGGTGCGCAATGGTTTTATTGCTGTCACCAGCGCTTAGGGCGTGCAAAAGCTGGCGTTCTGTAGTGGTGAACTCGGAAGGGTGGTGCATAGCGTGGGCCTACCTTTCCCGCAAGCTTTCGTTGCCCGCCTGCTGAATCGGGCTGAGCAAATACTCAATCACTCTGCGTTGCCCGGTCTTGATCTCAGCCGTCAGGTTCATACCCGGAGTCAGGCGCACTTGTTTGCCGTCGATGTTGATGCTGCTTTGGCTGAGGGTGAGGGTGGCGGGGAAGGTGGCGTTGTTGGTTGTGCCGCTAGTTTGGCGTTTGTCGTCTACCACTGCATCAGCACTCACGCGGCTTACCTTGGCGGCTAGGGTGCCGTAGCGGGTGTAGGCAAAGGTTTCTAGCTTGACGGCTACTTCTTGGCCCGCGTTTACAAAGCCGATGTCTTTGTTGTCTATCACTACCTCGGCGGTGACCTGCGCCTCGTCGGGCACGATGACCATGAGGGGTTGGGCTTGGGTAACCACCCCGCCTACCGAGTGGATGGCCAGCTGCTGCACGGTGCCTGCTACGGGGGCTACCAGGGTGCTGAGGCGCTCGCGCTGGCTGGCTTTGGCTTGGTCTTGGGTGAGCTGGGTAGTTTTTAGCTGGGCCTGGGCCAGGCGGTCGGCTAGCTGGCGGCGGGTCTCCATCAGGTAGGCCGTTTTGGTGGTGTGGGTTTCGGCCAAGGTGGCCTGGGCCTCTAGCAGGCGGGCTTGCTGGGTGGCCAGGTCGCGCTCTAGCTCGATGCGCTCGCGGGTGCGGTCTTGGCCGGTGTGGCTGGCTACAAAGCCTTGGGCCGCCAGCTTTTCAAAGTCTTGCTCGCGGGTGCGTGCGAAGGGCACGGTGGTGCTGAGCTTGGCTACCTGCTCTTTTACCGTGGCTATCTCGGCCTGACGGCGGGCAACTTCAGAGGCCAGTTTGCCTAGCTTGGCGCGAATGTCGGCCCATTCGGCGCCTAGCTGGGCTTGCAGGGCGGCGGCCTCTGGGGGGCTGAGTTTAAGTGCCTTATGGGGCTGTAGCCCAGCGTTTAATAGCACAAGCTGCTCTTTATTTAATAGTGCGTTGGTGATGGCCTGGCTGCGGGCGGCTTCGCTGGCGGCGGCTTTAAGCTGCTCTTGCACGGCCGTTTTGTCGGCGCTGGCGTTGGTGGCGTCAAGCTCTACCAGTGCCTGGCCTGCTTGCACGCGGCTACCGTCTTGCACCAAGATGCGGCGCACCACCCCGGGCTCCAGGCTTTGGATCAGCTTGGTGCCCTCACCTACCACCACACGGCCTTGGGCTACGGCCACGATGTCTACATGGCCTAAGGTGGCCCAGGCCAACGCGGTGGCAAACAAGGCCATGACGGCGTAGGCCAGGCGGCGGGGTGACGGGTGCACGGGGGTGTCTTGCAGGCTCAGGGCTGCGGGCAAAAAGGCGGCTTCGTCGGCCAGGCGCTTGGGGCCTGCGAGTTCGGCCCGGTGGGTCCAGGCGGCACTGAGGATGGCGCGGTAGCGGGAGAGGAGGTCGCGGGCGGGGTGTCGCAGCAGAGCTTTCGCAGCGGGTTTTGCGATGGTCATTTTTTGGCTCCCTGAATTTGACAATTTATCAAAGTAATTTGATAATGACCCCCATGAAACCGTTGAAGTTCTTGGGCGACAGCCAAACCGCGCTGGCCAACTTTCCGGATGACGTCAAACGCGAGGCTGGTTTTGAGTTGTGGCAGGTTCAGCTGGGGCTGATGCCCTCGGACTTTAAACCGATGCCGACCGTGGGCGCGGGTGCTTATGAGATTCGCATCAAACTGCACGGACAGTGGCGGGTGGTCTATGTCGCCAAACAGGCTGATGCGGTGTACGTGTTGCATTGTTTTCTCAAGACCACGCCGAAAACGGCCAAGCCTGACATTGATCTGGCGGCAAAGCGGTATCGATTGATCGGAGTGACCCATGACAAAACGCAAGATTGATCCTGATTCAGCCGTGACTGAATCCAGTGGCAACGTATTCACCGACCTGGGCTTCGCGCCGGGTGAAGCTGCAGTGCTGGCAATGCGCGCTGACTTGATGGGGCGCATGCGCTTGCTGATTGAAGCGCGCGGATGGAGCCAGGAGGAAGCCGCTGCCGTATTGGGCATTGGCCAATCACGGGTCAGCGATCTGGTGCGCGGCAAGTGGGACAAATTCAGCCTGGACATGCTCATCACACTGGCAGCGCGGGCCGGCAAACGCGTCGAGTTGGCCCTCATTTGATCTGCACCGTGGGAGCAAGGCCAGGCGGGAGGCGGTCCGGGCGATGAAGGACCGCCACCGCTGACACCCCAACGCCGTGCCTGCGGCGTTGGGAATGCACAGCAAGTCCTGACTAAACCCAGTTCGCCGCAATCACCGG
>JAYUHM010000001.1:0-2831 GCA_043766985.1 Polaromonas sp. | reverse complement strand
ATTGAGCTTCACCCGCATGGCCGACGACATTGCCGCCGAGGCGGCCCTGGATGGCTTGTGCATCATTCGCACATCCGTCCAAGCGCAGCGCATGGACGTTAGCGTTCCGGCATCTCATCTATAAAGGGTTCGATGAATCTGTGATCCTCGTATTTCCGCAATGAGCGAGGAATACGAAATGCGAATGGATCGTCAACAGATGCTGCGCTGCCTGGAGGTGGTGGCCGAGTACCGGGCATCCGGGCAAAAGTGTGGGGTATGGGCTGAGGCCCATGGTATGTCGTCACATGCTTTGTCATCGTGGAGCAGGCATGCGAAGGACTGGCGGGCGATCATTGATGGCGTGGGCGTGGTGGCGTTGCCAACGGTCAAGCCCAAGAGGTTTGTAGCTGCGCTGATCCCAGCCCATGGTGCGTCAAGCTCGGTACGCGTGGAACTCTGCGCGGGAGCCACCCGGGTAGACCTGCATTGGCCGTTGTCCCATACCCGTGAACTGGCAGCATGGGTTCGGGAGTTGGCCCGATGATCCGCGTCGAGCAGGTCTGGCTGGCCCTGGGGGTGAGCGACTTGCGGGTCGGCATCGATGCTCTGCTGGCCCAGGTAGTACGCGGTTTTGCCCTTGGCGCCCAGGCCCACCATGCGTACGTATTTGCCAACCGGCGCGCTGACCGGCTGAAGGTGCTGGTCTACGACGGAGCGGGAATGTGGCTGTGCACGCGGCGCCTGCAAAGCGGCAGTTTTGCCTGGCCGCATGATGACGCCGGCACGATGAGGCTGACCCGCGAGCAGTTTGATTGGCTCGTCTCAGGCTTGCCCTGGCAGCGCCTGAGTGCAGTGCATCCTGCATCCATCACGGCGATTTAATTGTGCTGATTTGACGGGTCATTTATTGGCCATTGTCTAGTGGGGAAAGTCCCTCTTCGCGCGCGCGTGCGCGCGAGGTAAATTTGGGCCATGCTCGAAGACACCAACACCACCGCGCTTGAGCCATCAAGCGACGTGGAGACGGTGGTGGTGCCACGCGAATTGTTGGAGCGCCTGCAGGGCGAACTCAAGTTCAGTCAGGCCCGCATTGCAGCCCTGAACTTCGAAGTTGCACGGCTCAAGAAATGGCGCTTTGGCTCCTCCAGCGAGAGCCTGGAGGCCAGCACCCAGGCTGTCCTGTTTGAGCACATCCTGGCCGACACGGCCCTCGAAGATGCGGCGGCCAAAGAGGCCACAAAGCCCACATCGAGCACACCACGCGCTAAAGGCCAAGCGGTGCGCCAGGCGTTGCCCCAGAACCTGCCCCGCATTGAGCACCGCTACGAACTCGAAGAGACCCACTGCGGCTGCGGCCAGGCCCTCAAACGCATTGGCGAAGAGATCAGCGAACAACTCGACTGCGTACCGGCCCAGTTCTTCGTGCTGCGCCATATCCGTGGCAAATACGCCTGCACCTGCTGCCAGACGATCCAGGCCGCGGCGATGCCCGCGCAGATGATTGACAAGGGTATCCCAGCGGCGGGCCTGCTGGCCCAGGTGGCAGTGGCCAAGCTCGATGACCACTTGCCGCTGTATCGCCAGTCGGAAATCTACGCCCGCTCGGGCGTGCACATTGCGCGATCGAGCATGGCGCAGTGGCTGGGAATGGCAGGCGTGCGGTTGTTGCCACTGGCCCAGGCGCTGCTGGACTTTGTCCTGCGCCACGCTGTGGTGCACGCCGATGAGACGCCGGTGGCACTTCTGGCACCCGGGCGGGGCAAGACAAAGAAGGCCTATGTGTGGGTGTACCGCACCACCAACTTCGTGGCGCCGCGCGCGGTGTACTACGATTTTTGCACCAGCCGAGGCGCAGAGCACCCCAATCGGGTGCTCAAAGGCTTTGAAGGCACGCTGGTCACCGATGCGTACAGTGGCTACCATGCGCTGCAAAGCCAGGACGGCATTACCGCCGCACTTTGTATGGCGCACGCCCGCAGGCATCTCTTTGAGGCGCACAAGTTCAACGCCAGCCCTATTGCCGAGCGGGCACTGGTGCTGATAGGCAGGCTCTATGGCGTCGAGCGAGAAGCCCATGACCTGGACGCCCAGGCCAGATGGCAGCTTCGACAGAGTCGCTCCAAACCGATCGCTCAGGAGCTGCATGAATGGCTGAAGGAGAAGCGCCAGTTACTGGTCAAGTCCGATGTGACAGCGAAGGCCATTGATTACAGCCTGTGCAATTGGAGCGCGCTGACGCATTACCTCTCGGACGGCAATGTTCCAATCGATAACAACGCCGTGGAAAACTCAGTAAGGCCGCTGGCCCTGGGACGCAGAAATTGGTTATTCGTAGGCTCCAAGCAAGCCGGTGAGCGCGCGGCCTCAACTCTGAGTCTGATCGAGTCCGCCAAGCTAAACGGGCATGACCCGTGGGCCTATCTCAAAGATGTGTTTGAGCGCCTGCCAACGCTGCTGGACAAAGACCTGGCGACCTTGCTGCCGCACAACTGGCAACCGCCAATCAAAACACCGGCCCCCACGCCTGATCCCGTCGCCGTTTAACCCATTGCTGGCCCGCCGCGCAATATGGGATCGGCGGACGCTTACGTTCAAGCAACTGCAAGCGATTCTTATGCGCAGATCTGGCGGTGATGCGGTCATGGCGCAAGTCCTGGCGGCCGTACCGGTGCATGGACTTGAAGCGGTGCTGGTCGCCGCCGAGTTGGCGCTGGAATCTAGCAAGCCCAGTGGTGAGCATGTCTTGAACGTGCTGGCACGCCTTAAAAGCAACACGCCAGCAGCCAACCTGGGCGAGGCCATGGCGCTTGAGCTCGTGCATCTGCCGTTAAAGCTGCGCGTTGAGCCCA